>NZ_JACJPW010000007.1 GCF_014696265.1 Aerosakkonema funiforme FACHB-1375
TTGGAGAGCGCTCTCCGGCCTCAAACAATTGCTGTCCCTTCGTTTCAGGTCTTTCCTCCCCCGGACATTTAGCCTGTTAACGAGGACATCTACCTTGTTATTCGACATTATGCCTCACTCTATGAGGAATTCTACGAATCGGAGCAAAACTGGTTAAAAGTTCTTACCTTTGCCCTGTCCGAATATGCTTATTACTATTCCAGCGAAAAGTTTTGGCAAGGCTTTTGCGAACGTTTGGATATTTATCACAACCAAGCAGTAGAAAGTACCCTACGTCAAGTAGTTGATGAAGGAATTGAACTTTTAGGTTTAATCCGAGCTAAAGGGGGTTACAAGTATGTCTCAACTTTGTGGCTTCAGAGCGGTGTTCCAGAACAGAACCTGGGTCATTTTGCTCAACTCGTTCAGGAAGTTGCTGATGAATATGGCTGGTGGGAACTGTCTCACGCTCCCGATGAAGACCTTTCGCAGCTACTGCTAAGCTTTTGCCAAGAAAAACACCCACAATGGGGAACGCTCATTAACTTCCTCAAATCTAGTTATTCTGAAGATGAAGAAACTGAGCCTATTTCTGGGCAACTCCTTCAAGGTATCGCCATTATCGCCCAAGAATTAGAACGTCAACAAGCTGCTCCCCAAGCTTTGCAAGATGAAAATCAACGGGAAGAACTGTTAGGTAGTTATTATCTGCCGCAAAACTTTTTCCTACGAAATTGGAACGCTCTGATTCAGGTCTTAACACCTAGATCTGGCTCTGGTCGCACTCAGAGTATTATCAGTCGGCGTGGCAAACCCCTAGTCTTGAGTTTGGATGTTACCGATTCGTTGAATACCCAATTAGTGCTGCCAGAACAAACCATCTGGAAACCTGCATGGCGTAACTTACGAGGAACATACTGCCAAATTCCAGAGGCTAATTGGGAAAATATAATTCCAAGATCTGGATATTTAGAAATTCCAGAATTGCTTATTAATGTTAATCAAACGGCAGAAAACTGGAGTTTTCAACTTTTAGAGCACAATCGTCAATCTCTTCTGCAATGGTACTACACAGGCATCAACAATCAGCTTCCTTGCTTGATATTTGATGCCATAACAGGAAACCATTTACCACTATGCCTTTCTAAACCCACAATTATTGGTTCGGAAGAGATTATCTGCTTTACACCTAAAGAAATCCAACCCGAATTGGCTAACGGAATTGAGCTACTCGATGGTTGCATCCCATCCAGTCTGCGAGGGTGGCGCGGTTGGCAAATCAGACTCACTATCCCAGAGTCTTCAATCGTGCTAAACCTACCTGAAACAGGTCAGTCGCAACTCATCTGCTGGAAACTAGCAGATGATGAGCAACCAGTCTTGAAAGGATTGAGGTTGAAAGGAAAAAAACCAATCTATTTAGAAGCACCAACGTTCTGGTATCCGCCTCTGAATCAAACCTTAACTGTGAACGTTTTAATTGAAAATATTACCGAACGCACAATTATTGCTCGAACCTTAGAAACTCTACTTCCAAATAAACGCTGGTTTGCCATCTCCTTAAATCAGTGGATTACTGAACCGGGCTGCTATGAAGGACGCTTCTGGTTTGAGTCCAGGCGATGGTCTTATCGATTTGAGGTGCAATCCAACTATCAATCCTCTGGATTAACTGAACTCAATTCATTAAAAATTCGCAGCGATTCAGGATTTTCTGAAGTAGACTTGCCCATCAAACACGTTACTCTAGAAGAATTTTGGGCAGAAAGAATCAAATTCGACGGGTTATGGCCTTTGGAAGAAGTTATTTTATTTTTAGCCAATAGCAATGAGATAATTAGCTATCAATTCCAAGCAAATCCATCAGGAGTTTTAGCAATTAATATTGCAGCTTTGCACGACTTACTACTTGAATCCAACTGGTATGCTCTAGATTACCAGCGTTTGGGTTTAGAGCCGCAGCGACTACTTGAGATGAATATTTTATCTCAAGATATTAGTTGTATTTGGACAAATCAAGCTATTCAGCTTTCAGGGCTGCAACCTGGCAAGCTGTATTCCCTATCTTGTTGGAATCTACTTTTACCTGGTAAAAAACCAGAGGAAATTCAATTCTCTTTTATTGAACAGAACCTAGCGACTACTACAGTCCCGCTCAATCTATCCCCTGGCATTTATCAAATTCAACTGTTGAGTGCTCAACAGTTACCAAAGAATTTGGGTCTGTGGTGCGGTAGCGGTCAATACGATTTGCCTGAAGCAAGCAATGATAATGAGGATGTAGCAAACTATTGTTATACTATCCTGGACAGCAGTGAGTCTACAGAAGAATTCATAGCCGCCGTTAAAAAACTTAATCTAGATTTAAATTGCGTTCAGCTAAAAACTCTTGTTGATAGTTTAGACAATCATCAGTATTATTTTCCAGATTGGTTGGATGTAAATGCTTTATTGAATAAACTAAAAAAACTATTAGATTTTTTAATTGAATCTTCTGCTAGCTCAGTAAACACCTCTCAAAATCAAAAAAAACTTTCTCAAGACAAACTTTACAAAACTACGCCCATTCAGCTTGTAGAGAAAGGGATTTGGCACTTAGTTACTGTTCGTTCTCAAAAGCGTAGCTTGTTCTTAAAAGTTTTAGATAAGGCTCTGAAAGACAGTCAATTACAAGAACTTGTTTTAGAAATTAAGACCCCAAAAGACTCAGCTTACAAAGACATGGTTTTACTTCGATTGAGTAACTTAAAAGCTGCATCCATTCACCTTCAGCGGCTTGAGTATTTTCAAGGAATTGAACGCCGACCGCTGTCAAGGGAACAAGTTAATCGGATGTTGGGAGTTAGGTAATGGATATTGACAAAATTACTTTGTTGCTTAGCAAGCATCGACATCCTATTAATCCAGCAGTACCAACAACCTTGACTAAGCAGCAGATTGTTTCGCTAATGCGCTCAAGTCTCTCACCTAATCAGTCGCAAGATGAGTTAGAGCATAAAATCCAGGCAACTCTAATGGAACTACAGGCGCAAGGTGAAGTTTTAGCTGGGACTGGAAATCGTTATTGTATCGCTCCCCCAACTCTATTAGCTTTAGAGCGAGATAATTTGACTGGGCTGCTATTCCGAGGCGATCGCGCTTATCTTGCCCTAGCTCATCAGGTACTGAAAACCGAGCAAAGCAACAATGAGTTAAACATTCGTCCAAAAGTGCATGGCTTTCATCGGATCGGAGACTGCCTGAAGCAAGCCGGGATTCGCTTGCTGACTGTCGCCGACAGTATTGAGCATTTACCTTATCCCCGCCAGCCATCGAAAGCGGTGTTGCGTTCTCCTTGGCCAGAAAACCCTTTTACGATTAGAAACTGGCTTCATGAGGGTACTATTGAGCAATACCTGCCCCAACAAAATAGTTCTCAGCAAGAGCGCTGGAAACCCTTGATTTACGAGCAATTGCAGGAGCAGACATTACTAAAACTTCCTACAGGAGAATATCTCTGGTTTGCAGAGCAGGGTTTTTACGAGTTAGAGCCAGACGCGGCAATTTTGGCGATGCTCCACAAAGACGCCAAAATGGAATATCCTCTCAAAATCCATTGGGATGAACCGCAGGGAAGGCTGAATCTCTCTGGCGTTATCTTGCCCAATACCTATGCCCAATGGCTCTGGCGTCTTTCTGAACCCGATAAGGAAAGGTATCGGACTCGATATTTTCCATCAACTCACTGGCCTCTCGTTAAAAAAGCGTTTGAACGTTTGGGATGTATATTGGTATGACTCACTATCTTGACCCCATTGCAGCAGTCGAACAGCCTCGTGAAGATTTCATTCGTTACTTGCTCACAGCTTATCCACTGCGCGACCCACATCTGCGCTACGGTTTGAAACAACAGCTGGAACAGCCAGGAACTGTTTGGCAGCATCCTTATCTAGAAGGCTCGCAACCTTATTGCCCAGCTCATAGCGTTCAAGAATTGGTCAGTCATGGCATTTTGCATCCTGACATGGTGAGTTTGTTTACACCCAGCCATCGCCCTCTTTACGAACACCAGGAAAAAGCTGTCGAGGCAGTCATTCAGCAGCAGGAAAATATAGTTATTGCCACAGGTACGGGGTCGGGAAAAACTGAATGCTTCCTCATTCCGATGCTCAATTTGCTGCTTAGGGAAGAAGTCAACTTATCTCTGGCTGGGGTGCGGACGCTTATTTTGTACCCAATGAATGCTTTAGTTAATGATCAGGTTAAGCGCTTGCGTAAACTGCTTTGTCGCCAAGAAACAGCAGTCATTAAATTTGGATTTTATACGAGTAGAACCGAGACAAAGAAAGATAAAGCTGAAGAGTCTCTAAGATCTGAATTTCAGTCATATGAACCTAACGAGCTGCGGGAGTTATTCACTGAAGCTGAAAAAGACTCTTTGAATCTCAGCACTCGCGACAAATTAATCGAACAAGCTATTGATAAAACACTAAAAGTTCAAGCCATTTCACGAGAAGAGATATGGGAAAAGCCACCTCACATATTAGTAACGAACTACTCCATGCTAGAGCATATGTTGATTCGCCCTGTAGAGCGAACGAAAATTTTTGGTGCTTCAGCTTCAACCTTTAAGATGTTGGTAGTAGACGAAGCCCACACTTACAATGGCTCCACAGGTAGCGAAGTTTCGATGCTGCTAGAGCGATTAAAAATAGCAGTAGGGGTAGAAGAACCAGGGCGAATTCGCTGCATCGCTACCAGCGCCAGTTTAGGGGATGCTTCAGCAGATTCCAGCATCTTGAAATTTGCTGAGGAGTTTTTCGGCGAGCAGTTTAGTCAGGTGATTCGGGGCGATCGCGTTACCGCCACAGAACGATTAGGCAACCCCTACGCTTTGCCAGCAGAATTCACTTATGAAAAAATTCTAGGCTATTTGAGTATTTTAGACCTGCCTGCTCTTCACGCTCCTTTGAATGTTTGGCTAAACCGACTCAGTGGGATCGTCCCTCCAGAAGAGTTAGCAGCAGCACAATCGCAAGCTGGAAATGATATCCACAAATTTCTCTGGTTTTCACTCAAGCAACATCCGCACTTTCATCGACTAATTAACATCCTGAGTCGTCAATCTCAACGGTGGGAACAAATAGCTCAATCTAAAGAATTGTGGGGTATAAATTCACCTGTTAATTTAGATGGTAGCATCAATGATACGGATGCCAAACAAGCATTAGCTCATCTGCTACAGTTAGGCACTTTGGCTCGTGCAAATCCCGACGATCTACCTCTAGTGCCAGTGAAACTGCATCTTTTGTTCCGCAGTTTAGAGGGACTTTATGTTTGCATCAATCCCGATTGTTCAGGAGGCTTGCGAGATCCAAACTATGCAGAGTATCCACTCCAGTATGGGCGTCTTTATCTGAATGAAAAAATCATCTGTGATGACTGTGATTCTCCTGTATTAGAGTTGGGGAGTTGCTATCAATGCGGTCAAGCTTATGCTTTGACTCAAGTTAACAACTTATCTAAACTAGAACCTCTTCCCAGAGCCAGTCAAGAATTAAGAGAAAGTCCCAGAATTTATACTTTGACTTCAGGTCTTTTAGAAAGCATTACAGAAGAAGAGGAAGCCGGCGAAGCAGAGGAAGAAAAAGAACCTGAAAAACCATCTACTTTTACAATCTACAAGCGAGATGGTTGGATTGGCATCCCTTCAGCAGCACCCTTCTCATCAACAGATCCAGCAGAAGGTAAATTTCATCTGGCGTGGCATCGTCAGAAAGATGACAAAAATCTGGATGGATGTTACTTGCCTAAGTGCGCTGCTTGTGGTGCCAAGCCAGTTCGCGCCAGAGCAATCAATTTATTCGTTGCCTACACGGATGCTCCCTTGCAGGCCATGATTGATAGCCTTTTCGCTCTACTGCCTGAACCTGAATCAAATCAACAAAACTCATCAAAGCGTAAGCTGCTAACTTTTTCTGATGGGCGTCAGGATGCTGCATTTTTTGCTTCAGATTATCAGCGCAATCATTCAGAAACTCTTTATCGCCAGATAATTTGGCAGGCTTTCCAAGAGGCTAAGGGTACTGATGACATTGCATCTATCAATCAGGTAATTAACAAAATCAAGGATAAATTTTTAGAAATTTCGATTCCTCATCCAGAGCGAGATTCTAAGCTCAATTATCGGAGTTATGTTCCAGGCGACTCATTAGAAGATAAAGAAATACAGAATAGGCGGGATTGTCAAGCTCGTGCAGAAGCCCGTGCTAAAGAGTTATTAGTCCGGGAGTTTGCTATACGTCTGGCACGTCGCTTATCATTAGAAGCTTTTGGAATATTAGCTTGTCATATTGATTTTTCGGATAACAATCTGTTCGAGAGAGTAGGTGATAGGTTCAGTATTTCAAGCTATGAAGCTCGAATTTTTCTAGTCGGCATTACCGATATTATTCGTCGTACAGGTATTGTCAGCATTGAGGGAGCCTCTCAATATTTTCCTGAAATTGGAGGAGTTGAAGGTGCTAGAAATCCAATACTTGACCCGCAGGGGCGCTCTTTAAACTATCTATTTTTAGAAAAACCCAAGGATGATGTCAAAAAATATCAAGAATCTCCCGATTTTCTGCTTAAAGTGAAGCAGTCAGGTGAATTAAGCAAAGTACAAAATCGCCTGGGTTGGTATTATTTGAGACTATTCGGCGAACAACTTCCCAACAGAGAAGATTTTACTTGGCTTTTTAGGCAGCTTCAAGATTCTGGATTACTGGTTCCTGCGAAGCACGGACATCAACTAAATTGGAATCTGTTGAATCTTATTGAAACAAAGCAGCATTGGTATCGGTGCAATCGCTGCCAGCAACTTGTTCACGTTCCTGGCTTATCACAAATATCCCACCCTACTATTAATGTATGGGGATGTCCTGTTCGATTATGTGAGGGTACACTTCAGCCCTACACCTCTGAAAAAATTGAACAGGTAACAAACAAGCATTATCAACAGCATCTAATTAAAAATCGGTTGCCGTTGCCATTACGTTCCCAAGAACACACAGCACAGCTAGGCGTTGGCGAACTAGAAAAACGCGAAAACCGTTTCCGGCGCGGTCAAATCAATATGCTCAGTTGTTCTACAACCCTTGAAATGGGCGTAGATATTGGTGAACTGCAAGCGGTTGTTCTCCGCAACTTTCCTCCCCATGTTAGCAACTACCAACAACGAGCTGGACGCGCCGGACGCCGAACAGATGGGGTTGCTGTTACCCTAATGTATGGGCAGCGCCGCCCCCATGACAGGTTTTATTTTGAGCAGCCCGAACAACTGATTGCTGGTAGCAATCAGATTCCTAAACTAGATGCTGATAACTTCCAAATTCAGCAACGCCACATTCGAGCCGAGTTATTATCTGCATTTTTGAAGACTAACGGGATTGGTGCCGAAGCAGTAACAATTGCTGATTTCTTCAGTTTACCTTTGCAAAATTATGGAGCGGCTCCAGATTTTAGCCCTCCACCGACAGCAATGGTTTCTGAACTGCGGGAATGGTTACATACTGACACAACTTATTCTATTGCCCAATCCTGGCTAAATAGGCTTAAAAGCTCTGAGTCTGCCCAAAATGTATTAAATCAGTTTCTTGAAGCTCTATCACTTTTTCAGGGAGGTCAATTAGAAGATTGGAATAGTCTGGTATCACCACTTATAACTCTTCGAGAAGACATTTTGGCAGAGACTGACCGGAAAAAACGAAATGGATTAGAGAAACGACGGGATGGAATTGAAGCTGAATTAGATAAAATTGCTAAACGCCGACTTCATGATGAATTAGTTCAGGCAAGCATTCTGCCAATTTATGGTTTCCCAATTGATGTAGTTCGTTTACTTACTGGGGAAAGTAATCAATTCAAATCCTCTCAGGGACGGCATAGATTGGAACGCGATCGCCGCCTTGCTCTGGGTGAATATGCCCCAGGTCAGGAAATTGTTGTAGATGACCGAGTTTACCAGAGTGTGGGCATTCTTAGACCTAACGACTTGGAGAAGAAATACTACTGGGTCTGTAAAAACTGTAATCACTTTCGAGCATCAACTGTAGAAGAAGTTATGGAAGAATGTCCAGTCTGCGGTTGGGAACCTACCCCGGCTACCGCTCAAAAAATGAAAGCTTACAAGGTTCCTAAAGCCTTCACTACAGACTGGACAGCTACTCCAAAAGTGACACCCTATACTAAGCCGCAGCGACAACCAACGTCACAAGTCTTTTTAGCCAATGATGGAGAAAATATAGAAGAGGTGGCCCATGAGTCGGGTATGTACTCCCTAACCGTCAGTCAAAGCGGCAGGTTCTTTTTAGCTAATCAAGGAGTACTGGGAAATGGTAAGGGCTTCAACAGGCAGGGGTTTGCTATTTGTCAAACCTGTGGCAAAGATTTAAGTGATATGGTGAAAAAAGAGCGGGAAGCAAATAGCCAAACAGCTCGCACTAAAAAATCCTCTGCTAGTTCTAAATCATCACGCTCTAGCCATAATCATCCGATTACAGGTAAAGAGTGTTTCGGGAGTTACTATTTTATTCATTTGGGTCATGAATTTCGCAGCGATTTGCTGAAGATTCAATTTGACCGAGTTACAAAACCGATGCCTCTCTTTGGTGAAGTTCTTCACTTTGGAGATGAACAAACAATTTCATCTGTATCAGACAATCCCAATCAAAGTATCAACGGCTTGGGATTTTGGCAATCGTTGACTTACGCAATCTTAGCCGCAGCAGCCCAAGTGATTGATGTGCCTCGGACAGAATTGGACGGACTGTTTAGACCTCTAGCAGATGGACGAGCCGAAATAATTATTTACGACAATGTTCCAGGGGGAGCAGGATACAGCCGACGCATTGCTGCTCAATTTCAGGAGGTCTTGGAAAAAGCCTACTGGATTGTGAGTTCCTGTAGTTGTGATACCAGTTGCTATGACTGCTTAAGAACTTACTCCAATCAACCATTTCATACCGAATTGAACCGTCATGTAGTGGCACAATTTCTCAAACCTCTCGTAGAGCAGATTAAACCCGATCCTGAATTGCAAAACTTTGCTCCTAATGCCAATCGGGTTAGTTTATCTCAAACAGCTACTCGTCTACCTGCACTCTGCCGTATGGCTGCTTCGGCTAGCACAATTTACTTGCCTTCTTTAATAGATTCTTTGGGTTTGAATCACGGTTCACTGCTATCTTGGTTCAAGCTTTTGACTGATGCTGTTTACTCCATGCAGCGCAATGGTATGCCACTGGAGTTGATAGTTAATCAACTACCAGAACTTAATAATGTTTCAGATTCCGCTCAGGAGCAGCGATCGCACCTGCTCCTCCTGCGAAAACGTCTACAGCAATGGATAGACCAGGGGTTGCTCCATCTCTACCAGTCATCTATTGAGGCTTTACCAGCATTGTGTCTAAGCACCCATCAGCATAACCGGATTGCTTTAGAACTACACAAAAATTTACATTCAAATGAATCGCTTGAATGGTTTCAAACCCGAAGCCGTGAAGGTGTAGAGATAGTATTTAATCGGTTGCAAAACCAACGCCAGCAAGCCAGACTTGTACCCGCTTCGGAGTTAGAAGATCCAGATACATTTGTAGTTTTTCCAGAGCCTAGCTGGAGCAACCTCAGCCTAACAGAATTGCGGCAGAAGCTGCAAATAGACCGTATATTGTCGGGTAGTCAGATTAAGAGCGTGCTGTACCGCGATCGCTATCTCGATGAGTCTGGAGCAAGAATCCTAGCTGACTTACTGCAAGGCGAGTGGCTTTCTTCAAACTCTGCTGTTAACATTTGGGTTCTCGAAGACAGCAAATCTCAATCAGCTGCTCAACGAAAAGCCCAATTAGAAGCAGCATTGACCGAACTTAATGTTATCGGAATTCAACCTCAAGTTAAAGTTCAACCGCAACATCAACGTTCTCATTTTCGCCACGGACGCGATCTGGTTCTTCACAGGCTCGACGGTCAGAAGTACAAGATTATCTTTGATATGGGGCTTAACTTTGTCGAGGTCAACCAAGATGGAACCTACTCTATAAAACAGCCAACCTATGTAGTGATTACAAGAGCAGACTGTTGAAGAGGCGACAATTGTCGCTAAAACCCTTGCACCGTCCGTTTTGTACCACATCGCCTTTTCAAAAAATTGAGCCAATTTTTTGGGCTCTTCCGTACTTAGTGTGCCAAATTATTAGTTTTTGGTTTCCTACACCCTAGCTGGCTATGATTTCAAGGCGATCGCCCCGTCAGGAGCAAGTTCCATAAGACAAGCTAAGGGTAAATAATCTCAAAGCCTTACCTAGCAAAGCCTTGAGCATAAATTTAAGTTAACTTAGCACACTAAGTACGGAAGAGCCGGAATCGCACAACCAATCAAAGCAATTAGACCCTGTTTCTGCTGCAATACCAAAGCAATGACCGCTCCTGTCCCAGTAATTCCTAGTGCTTTAATCGCCCAGATTTGTCTATTGTAGTCTTCAATAGTATTTTGCAAGAAAAAATATTCCTGCTTGAGCAGTTCTAACTCAAAGTCAGTCAGTGGCTTAGGCGGAGTAGGAGGTGGGGGATTAGACATTAGACATAGTTGAGATTACTAAGACTAAGATAAATCAGAGCCTTACATTACAGGAAGATGCTCCATCACCGTTAAATACTCTGTCAATGGTCAACTGGGACGCTTACCTAGAATCAATCTGCCAAAAATACGCTCAGTGGTGGGACGTTTACACGCTGACGGATGTGGAGGGATGCCAGCAAGCTGAGGCTGCACCGTCGCATCTGCTTGATTTTAACCTGATGGTGCAGACGGTACAGCCAGCCAAGGAAGAGAGGGAGCAGCAGAAAACCGAGCGATTTGACGTGCTGGAAGGGTTGCGGAAGTATGCCCCAGATCATGTATTGCTGGTGGGGCGTCCTGGTTCGGGAAAATCAACCGCACTAGCGCGGCTACTGTTAGAAGAAGCACAAAAAGCACAGCAGGCACAGCAGACGAAAATTCCGGTGTTGGTAGAGTTGCGGTATTACCGAACTTCGGTGGTGGAGTTGGTACAGGAATTTTTGCAACGGCATGACCCCAGTTTAGAGTTAGATGCCGAGAAGCTGAAAACTTGGCTGCGTCAGGGGCAATTACAGCTGCTACTAGATGGTTTAAATGAATTGCCTTCAGAAGATGCGCGACGTGATTTGAAGACCTTTCGGCAGAACTACCAAAAGACCACGTTGATGGTTTTCACGACGCGGGATTTGGGGGTAGGGGACGACCTCGGTATTACCAAGAAGCTGGAAATGCAACCCCTGACGCAAGCACAGATGCGGCAGTTTGTCCGCGCCTATCTGCCACAGCAAGGAGAGCAGATGCTTTCGCAGTTAGGCAGTCGGTTGCGGGAGTTTGGGCAAACACCTCTGCTGTTGATGATGCTGTGTTCCCTGTTCGGAAAGATAGGGAAGCTAATACCTAGTTTGGGCTGGATGTTTCAGCAGTTTACTCAGCTGGTTTACGACGGTGATCTTAGACTAAATAGCCAAGCTCACGTTTACGAAAAAGTAAGTGTTGCCGTTTATAGGGATTTCAAGGACTGGTGGCGTCAACTGTTGGAACACTTAGCATTTGTTATGATGCGGGGTGAATCCTCCACAGTGCCGCAATTAGTTATCACTAGGCATCAAGCTAAGGAAATTTTCATCCAGTTCTTGAAAGGCAAAGTTGAATACCCTGATGATCGTGCTATTCGTTGGCTTATAGATTTACTAAATCATCACTTGATTCAACGAGGGACAGAAAATCAAAAGATTCAATTTCCGCACCAACTGATTCAGGAATATTACACGGCAGAAAGTTTAGTCAAGTTGTTACCAAGCCTCAGTGATGAGGAATTAAAGCGGGATTATCTGAATTATCTGAAATGGACTGAACCCCTGGCACTGATGGAGGAGTTGGTCGAGGATGAGGCGCAGGCGATGCGAGTGGTAAAGTTAGCTTTAGAAGTTGATTTGAGGCTAGGGGCAAGGCTGGCAGGGGCGGTAAAACCAGAGTGGCAAGAACAAACAGTGGGTTTAGTAGCTAAGTTAGAAATTCCTCAGTTACTCAAAATCCAGCTTTTGGGTATGACGCTTTCTAATAGTGCAATCCCGACTCTCCTCCAAGCTTTGAGTGATGAATGCTCTGATTTTCGTTGGAGCGCTGCCTCCGCATTGGGAAGAATCGGTAGTGAGGTAGTCGTATCTGGACTCTCTAAAGCCCTCAAGGATGAAAACTCTGCTGTTCGTCAGAGCGCTACCTCTGCATTAGGGAAAGTCGGTAGCGAAAAAGCTGTGTCTGAACTCTCTCAAGCTCTCAAAGATGAGAACTCTGCTGTTTGTCAGAGTGCTGCTTCCGCACTAGGGAAAGTCGGTAGCGAAAAAGCTGTATCTGCACTCTTTGAAGCTTTAAAAGATAAACGCTCCGATGTTCGTCAGAGTGCTGGTTCTGCATTAGGGGAAATTGGTAGTAAGGCAGCCGTGTTGGCACTCTTTGAAGCTTTAAAAGATAAACGCTCCGATGTTCGTAAGAGTGCTGCTTCTGGGTTAGAGAAAGTCAGTAGCGAAGAAGCTGTGCCTGCTCTAATTCAAGCCTTGGAACATCAAGACTCTCAAATTCGAGGAAGATCTGCCTGTGCCTTAAAAAAAATTGGTAGTAAGCAGGCTGTACCTGCGTTGATTCATGCCTTGGAGGATGAAGAGAGTTTTGTTCGTGGGCACGCTGCCTCTGCTTTGGGGGCAATCAATAGTAAGGAGGCTGTACCTGCGTTGATTCATGCTTTGGAGGATAGAGAACGTTTTGTTCGCTCGAACGCTATCTCTGCCCTAGGGAGAATGGGCAGTCAGGATGCTGTGCCTGCCCTCATTGAGGCTTTAAAAGACGACAACTCTCGTATTCGTGAGGATGCTATCTCCGCGTTAAAGAGAATTGACACCCCGGAAGCCAGGTCTGCTCTAAGAAAAGCTTCAAACGACCGAGACTCATATATTCGTGGAGAAGTTGCCCCGGCGCTGGCAGAAATAGGCAGTGAGCAATCTATCTCAGAACTCTTAGCGGCTTTGAAACTCGATGACCCTCACATTCGCGGAAAAGCCGTATCTAAGCTGGGAGACATCCGCTGTGAGCAAGCTGTACGTCCACTAATCCAAACTCTGAGTGATGAAAACCCTGATGTTCGTAGGAGAGCCGTCTCCGCATTAAGGAAAATTGGTAGTGAGGAAGCTGTTTTCGGACTAGTTCAAGCTTTAAAGCATGAGAAGTTGGATGTTCGTCAAAATACTGCCGAGGCATTAAAGAAAATCGGTAGCCCTGAATTGCTACCTTACTTCAGCAAGCTTTTGCAAGAAGCTGGCACTGGTTACATCCTTAACACAATATCTGCGGTTCAAGAGCGCTGCAAATTCTACAACTACACCCTTAACCAACTTAATATCCCACCTACTCAACCCACCTCCACCTCCCTAATGTACATTCTTCACCTCTCTGACCTCCACTTCGGCACTCCCGATCAAGCCAACCTTTGGTCTAACCAACTTGCAACAGACTTATACAACGACCTCTCCATCCCTCACCTAGACTCTCTCATCCTCTCCGGCGACATCGCCAACTACTCCACAGAAGAAGAATACAAAGCCGCCGAACAATTTCTCCACAACTTCCACCAAGACTTCCCCCTAAACCCAGAGCAAATTATCCTCGTTCCCGGCAACCACGATCTCAACTGGAAACTGGCAAGAAAAGCTTACAGACTCGTTGACCGCGAAGACTACGACGGAGAACTAAAAGACGGTCACTACATCGAAGAGAGTGCAAGCGTCATCCGAGTCCGAGACGAAGCCGAATACAAACAGCGCTTTGCCCACTTCAGCCAATTCTATGAAACCATCAAACAAAAACCCTATCCCCTGGACTACCACCAGCAATTTACCCTAGACCACCTAAAAAAGCAAAACCTGCTAATCTTGGGGCTAAACTCCGCTTGGCAACTCGACCACCACTACAAAACCCGCGCCAGCATTCACATGGAGGCCCTCAGCAACGCCCTCACCCAGATTCGCCGTAACACAGACTACAGAAATTCCCTCAAAATAGCTGTTTGGCACCATCCCCTCAACAGTGCCTTTGAAGACCGCATTACTGATCAAGGCTTTATGGAACAACTAGCCGTCGCTGGCTTCCGCTTGTTCCTGCACGGTCACATTCATAAAGCTGAAACTAGCCTCTATCGTTATGATATAAGCGTCAATGGTCGAAAATTAGACAGAATTTGTGCTGGAACCTTTGGCGCACCCACCAGAGAGTTGATACCTGGTTATCCCTGGCAGTACAACCTGCTCAAGTTTGAAGGCAATAAACTAACCGTCCATACCCGTCGCCGGGAAGAACTTAACGGTGCTTGGAAACCCGATGCCCAATGGAGTCAAGGGCCAGGACAAAACCCTTTACCCTACTATCAAATTCAACTATCAGAAATAACAACCAGTAATAGTAAAACTCAATCAAAGGAAACTTCACAACCGCCGCCTGTGGCTGCTAGACAAGTTGATTTACAGAAAATTCCTCAATCTATGACCTGTGCAATTATTCTCACTGCTATTCCTGTAGAGTACGTAGCTGTTCGCTCCCATCTAACCAACCTGCGAGAAGAAATTCACCCGCAAGGAACAGTTTATGAAAGAGGGAACTTCTCAGCGAATGGTCAAACTTGGGAGATTGGTATTGTGGAAATTGGCGCAGGTAATAATGCAGCTGCCTTAGAAGCCGAACGAGCGATCGCCTACTTCAATCCCAGTATTGTCTTATTCGTAGGAGTTGCAGGTGGTATCAAAGATGTCAGGCTGGGTGATGTAGTAGCAGCTACGAAAGTTTACGGTTATGAGTCTGGGAAAGCAGAGTCAATCTTTAAACCTAGACCCGATGTGGGATTATCTGCTTACCGAATAATACAACGAGCCAGAGCCGAAGCCAAAAAACCAGATTGGCTGCAACGGCTGATACCACCTCCTAATCAAATCCCCCGTGTATTTGTCGCCCCCATTGCTGCCGGGGAAAAGGTAGTTGCTTCAGCCAAATCCGGTATTTTTAAGTTTCTTCAGTCAAATTATGGTGATGCAGTAGCAGTAGAAATGGAAGGAAGAGGTTTGCTGCAAGCGGCTCATGCTAACCAGCAAGTCTCGGCACTAATTATTCGTGGTATTGCCAATTTGATTGATGCGAAAAGTGAACTAGATGCTGCTAGCTTTCAGGAAACCGCTGCACACCACGCTAGTGCTTTTGCCTTTGAAATTCTAGCAAAGCTTGAAGGTTTAAGTAATTCAGCTTGTAGCAGTGAACCCGAAACTCAATCCAACTCTTTTCTTTATAATGTAGAGCAAGGTTCCATCACCAATCAGGGCACACATCAGGGAGATACAGTTGCTGTATCTATTCAGCAACCTTCTGGTGCGCTAAATTCTATCTCCCCGACACCAAATTTTCCTGATTTTTTTGGTAGAACCACTGAATTAAACGAACTTGAGCAGAAAGTTCTAGAGTCCCGTGTTGTACTCGTATACGGAACCCCAGGGGTTGGAAAAACCTATGTATCAGCAAAAGTTGCCAAGGCACTGAGCGAAGAATACAAAGTACTGTGGTTGGATAAAGAAGAACTAACCCTTGATGAACTGCTATTTCAGATAAATGAATTCTTAAAAGCAAATGGGGAATACGGTTTTATCACGACGTATGACGAACAAAAGATAGAGTCTCAGAAAAAGATTCCTACGCTAGTTCAGGTAATAAGTTCTAGCAAAATTAATAAATATGTTATTTTTATTGACAATTTTCAGCATACTAATCATTCAGAACTAAAGCCATTCATTGAACGATTTAGCATTTATGCACAGAAAAGTCGAGTTGTTCTGCTCGACCATTTATCAGCACATGATCGGTTGGGGCTATCGCTGGCTGCAAAAGTACAGGAATATGAGATGAAAGGATTTCAACGCAACGAAGCAACTGACTATATAAATAAGCAAAGTGAAGGGTCTAGACTCGAATGGCTTCCTGATGATGTGAATAAAGTGATTGAAAGCACAGATGGACATCCTATTGCCTTAAATTTAATTGTTCACCTGTGTCGGAGAGGAGCTTTACTGAAGGATGTGCTGGAACGTCCCGTAAAGTATGATGAGGAATTTGGAGCGAGTGAGCTACATCAGAAACTCCTAAAAGATATTGCAGAGCATCTTAATAACGAAGAAAAAGAAGCTTTACACCGTCTTTCGGTGTTTCGCATACCAGTTCAACGTTCTGCTTGGAAATGTTTGAATATTAAGGAGCAGATTGTAGAATCGCTATTACAACGAAAATGGCTCACATCAGTAAGTTTTGACAGATTTCAAATGCATCCTCTTATGCGTGAATTTTGGTGGGAAAAAGCACCTCATCCTCAAGACGAAAAGTTATCTTGGCATGAAAAAGCTGGTCATTACTATTGGGAGTTGGGAAAAAATAGCGCCATAGAAATCTTGGATCGCAGTGCTTATCTTGAAGCCTACTATCACTTTAATAAAACTGGGCAAGCTAATTTAGCAGCACAGGTTGTGAATGAGTTGATTTGTTACATATATCAGAAAGAACGCCTACCATCTGAAAGACTACCGGGATTAACAGCATGGCTACTTGAGCTAGACAGCAGTGTTTTTGATAACAAGCCCTGGCTACTTTTGGAAAAAGGTTGCAAATTAGAGAAAAAGGGTACAGGAAAAGAAGCTGAAGATGTTTTCCAACAAGCTTACAGAGCGTTTGAGCATGAAAAAAATCAATTAGGAGCGTCTGTTGCTTTGTATTATGTGGGGAAGATACTCCATCGTAAACAGCCTAAACTAGCCCTAAAATACCTTGATCTGGTTCTAAAGATAGCAGAGGAGAGTTGTCCCCCTGATATTCCTATGCAGATCCGAACATTAGGTAAACTTATTAGCTGTTATACCGATCTTGGAGACTACCCTGCTGCATTAGATGCTGCTACTCATGCTGAGAATCTAGCCCTTACCTCTGGAGATCGGCTCGGTCGTGCTTTAATTTTGTATCGCAAGGGTAGCAGCGCACGTAATCAAAGTAACTTCTCTAAAGCAGAGGAATTCTTTAGTAGTAGTGCAGAAGCATTTGAGAAGCTAGGAGATATTTATAGAGCCTCAAAATCTTACTCGCGTTTAGGTCTTGTCCAGGAAAGACAAGGTAAATTCGCACAAGCTATAAATAACCTTGAAAAAGCTATCAAAATCAAACGACAGATTAATGATGAATATGGTTTAGCTCTAGATTTAGATTATTTAGCAGATGTTTATCGGTCTCAGGGACTCTATAGGCAAGCTATCAATCGTTATGAAGAATCACTAGCTCTCAAAAAGAAAGGAAATGATGTTTATGGGCTGGTCAAGACATATAATAATTTAGCTAGAGTTGAGTTGACCATAGGGAGATTGCCAGAAGCCAATGATTATCTACAAAAATCTGAAGAAGGAATCAAAAATTTAAAAGAGAACAATGAACGGTATATTGGGCTTTCTGGCTCACGTTTGATTATCCAAGGAGACTTGAAAATTAGCCAAGGCAATCACAATGAAGCATTGCACTCATATCAACAAGCAAAAGTGTGCTTTAGTTCCACACCTCACAGCTATGCACGAGTTCTATTAAGTATTGGTCGAACTTATCTTGAACTTAGGAAAATCGCTCTAGCTAAGAAGTATTTGAACGATTCTCTACAAATTTTTGAACAGCAACATACACCTTATCATGAAGCTCTTGCCCTAACATATCTGGCAAGATTGACAGCTATAACGGGTCGGATAGAGGAGGCAAATGCTCAGAATCAAAAAGCTATGAGCCTTGCTATAGAAAACAAGTTGCAACCAATTTTAATCATTTATCAAGAGACTCAAGGATTAATTGAAGAGACCAAAGTTTTTAAAGAATTCAACTTTGAGACTATACGAATTTCAGAAAAAGAAGAAATTACAGAAACTTTAATTCAGCGTGTAGAAAAGCACTACGATGCAGCGATTCAGGACGAATCGAGAAAAAAAGAAGCATTGCGACAAGAAGAAATCCCAAAAGAAGAAATCCTAAATGTAGTAAGATTGCGACTTAAAAAGATCCTATGGCGACTTACGGTAAAGCATTTTATTGGTGAGCAGTTTTCCTCCGAGCAGGCTCACCAATTGTTACAAACAGCAGACAATAATCCAGATAGCTCATCGTTGAAAAAGCTGTTGATGCTAGAGCTATTAATTACTAAACAAACACTGCATATCTTACATTCAATATCAACATTAGTAGCGAAAAGAATAGCCGAGTATGCCTTATATATACTTTGTCCTTTAGTTCTAAGGTTTGGTTTCAATACGATACGACAAGAGATAGAAAGCTTGGCTTTTAGATTTCTATTTCCGAGTGATTATCAAGAAATAACTCAACTAATTAATTCAAAATTTTCAAATCAAAAACGCTTTATATTACTGTTAAAAGCGGAGCTTGAAATACGTCTAAGGCAGAAAAATATTCAGTTTGAACTTCAAGCTAGAGCTAAAACACCTTACAGCATCTATAGGAAGAAGACAGAGCGCAGAGTTAACCTGGATGAAATTATTGATTTGGTCGGATTTCGTATCATTACCCAAACTAAGGATGAATGTTACAAAGCCCTAGATGTTGTAAAGGTTATGGGCAAACTTTATGAAGGTGAAGGAATTTTAGCGGAACCTATACGAGATTACATTTTACGGCCTAAAAAGTCCACTGGCTATCAGTCTATTCATGTAAATATAATGATAGAGCCAGATATGGAGAAGTTTAAGGAGCCTGAATCTCATGTTGTAGAGTTTCAAATCAGAACTCAAAAAATGGATTTAGCTGCTGAAGTAGGCGACGCAGCTCATTCACTTTACAAGAGTACAGCTAACTATGCCAGACCTTCATCAAAAAGGGACAATGAACTTCAGCAGCTACAACAAGTAAACTTATTGATTGAATGCGATTCGGGTTCTGTAAATATGTTAGGCAGGATAATCCGTGCTAGCAAATTTGATATTTCAAACGTTGATATAGGAAAAAAAGCTGAAAATCAAACTATTTTACTACTTGAATTATTAGTTAAAAGTAAGAAAAAAGCTTGGAAAAATACAGAATATGTCAATAAGGCTATCGAACAATTGCTTAATAATCTCAAGATTGTCAACAGCAGCAGTGTAGAAATTATAAAAACAAATGAACATAATTTAGAAAATCATTTTTTTGAATTGTCGCCTCAAGATAAAGTTGTATTACTTAATGAATTAACCAAAGATTATAATGTTAACCGAAAGTTTATTTATGTTTTAACTCCCAAAGGTCATCTCAAAAAGCTTGAAGTTTTAATCCTTAAAGAGGGTAATAAAAAAATTGAGATAGCACCTACACCTATTGACTTTGCATATCAAATACATTCAGAAGTTGGAAACCAATGCTATCAAGCGATGATCAATGGAAAAAAGGTCGCTCTAAATACACCTCTAAAAAACTGGGATATTGTGGAAATCATCAAAAATAAAAACAGTCACCCCAGTTTAGAATGGCTGAAGCAGCCAAAAGATATCCAAAAGAACCACCCATTTGTTACAACTAAGTCTGCTCGAAAAAAGATTATTGAATGGTACAAAAAGTCACATCGGGAAGAGATGGTTATTCGGGGACGGGAATTACTCGAAAAGGAATTGGGTAAGAAGGCTTTTGAAATGTTGCTTAAGTCTGGGGTAATGCAGGCCGTCGCTGAATCGCTTAATTATCTTGCAATTGAAGATTTACTGGCAGCTTTAGGGTCTGGTCCATTCAGGTTGAATCTAGTAGTCAATGATGCTGTTGTAGAAGAAGCGGGTGAGACTAATAAGGAAGGAGAGAGCAAAAACAAGAAGGAAGATAGTAAAAAGAACGAAGAAGAAAGTAAAAAGAAAAAGGAAGAACAAAAATCAGACTACGGTATATTGAAGTTGAGTAAAGTAACTAATGAAATATATAAAATCAAGGTTCAGCGAGGTTGGGATTTACTGACAAAACAGATAAACAGGAAGGAGGTTGAAAAGTTAATTAGTTCTAGTTTAATAAAAGCATTGCTTGAACGAGAAAGGTGTCAAACATTTGAGCAAGTTCTTATTAAATTGTATGAAAATGAAGCAGAAGTAAAGCGGATAGTAAATATACTCCAACAATTATTAGATAAAACTCATCAGCAGGAACAAATCCAAACTTATACTACTCAATCTGTAATGTTATCCCTTGCAACAGCGATTTCTTCCGATGTTTTACCTTCTAAGGGTTCGCCAATCTCTTTAAGAGATATAAGCAAGAGCTGCATCCATTTAGCTAAATGTTGTAACCCTGTTTACTATGAAGAAAGTCTAGGTTTGATTAAGAGTTTAAGTTTGATTAAGCGCAAAGGTAATAAAATCTTTCCTGAAAGTAACGGTCGTGGCATTTTCATCCACCGTCCAGAGTGTCACAATTTAAAAAATATACCGAGCGAACGTCGCTGCCCTGTTCTCTGGTCTATCGATGTTGAAATTGAGACCGTTAACCGAGCTAATATGCTCAGCGAGATCACAGGATATTTAGGAGCTAACGGCATTAACATCTCAGAAGGCAATTTTAAACCCAAACCCAAACCCAATCAAGATAAAGCTGTGATTAACCTGAGCATTGATGTCCGAAATAGCCAAGAATACAAGCAAGTTCATAATCTTTTTACCCAAATTAGCCGAATGAAAGATGTGTTGGCGCTTCGCTACGTTGAGAACTAGACAATGGCTTGTGTAGAGGAATAATAAAGTTAAACAATTTCAATATACTCAGACGAAAGTGGGACGGGATGACGAGCGAACGTGAAGAGATCATAGCAATGCAATTTATGATTGATGCTTACGGACTAGAAAAGCAAGTGGCTCTCCCGGATGTTTGGCGGAAAAAGTAGCGACTTATACATTTTTGCTGGGCACATAAGGCTGAAAACCTCGATCCAGCTAGATTATACCGCTCTTCTGTCACTTTCAGCAGAGAAAAAGCTGAAATTATTATGCAGAACGACTTGTAGCAACCTTCGCTACGTTTCAACGTTTCTATCAGCTTGCGATCGCTAAATCATTCACTAGGGAAGCTTCTCACGATTTGGCTGATATTTTTCTCTCATCAGAGTGACAGAAGAGCGTTAGAGTGACACAAGAGCGGTAAGCTTGTGTTATCACCACAAGTACGGGAGAGCCGAATTATTCGCCGCGCTATCGCTAAATTTCAACAAGCAACTACCAGTGAAAAACCAATGGTTTTGGCCTGGTTAATTAGGGAAATTTTAACCCAAATAACTCCGGCCAAAAAACCTAGAGCTAATCCGCGAGTTGTCAAGAAACACCGCTCGAAAGGGTAAGCGTTCCCAATACCAACTTATGCTAACCGAGTCTGAACCCTGATGGGGTGGGACTACTACTCCCACCAGTCGGGCGGGTAAGATGGATGCCAGTTGGAGTTTGGGCAGAAATTTGGGAAACAATGTGTTGACCAGTTGTTGATAACCTTCAATGGCTCCCTGATAGATATCTGCTGTGTAAGCCAGCAATAGTTCAGGAGACAAGACTTGGGTAGTTCTGAAAGCTTGGACAGAAGATGGAAGGCTCAGATAAGTCTCACCCTTTGCACGGCAGGATTCCACTTCAATCCTGAGTTGGTTTAGACAATGCTGCATCATCAGCGAGAAACAAGAGTTTCTTACCTTAGATAGATGTGCTTCAATCTCATCTAGAGGGATTGGATTGGCATAGGAATGGTGGCGTTTGCTTAGATGAAGTGCTGCGTGCCAAGCGGCTTCAAGTGAGAGGTATCCTGCTTCGACTGGGAGTGATCGCTGCTGCAATAACTGGGAAAGTGAATCGACTATCTGCTCAAAAGTCCGTTGCCAAGCCCCTGATGCCTGCTGTTTTAGTGGAGTACTTGTGAAATAGTTCCAACCCATTGTGAAAAGTTTTTCAACTTCTGGAGCAAAACCGGAATCATGCTCCGCAAAAAGTTTTTCAACTTCTGGAGATAATTCAACAACATCTTCTAGACTGTCGGTTCCAAAATACCAGCCAGTTTGAAAGTAGGTGTAATGAACGTCTGTGTCGGTTACTTGAACTAGGCGAACTCCCAAGGGAGGTAGGCTTCCATCATTGTGTCGAGGCACAACTAAATTCGCCAACGAACCGATACCATCGATCCACGCTTGTGTTGCTATTCGCACCTGCCATCCCAATTCAAGTGCTGATGGTTGTGAAATATCTTGGGTAAAGCTCCAGTCCAGCAACCTTTTTTTCAAAATTTCAGTGAGACATACAGGATTTCTCTGGACGATCGCTGCTATTGTCAATGCGATCGCCTGATTGAGATTATTGGTTTGCTTGGACTCAACAAGCTTGGTGTGCAAAAATTCCCGAATCAGTTCGTGGAGCCTATAGGTTTCCTTCGCTTCATGCTGAATCAGATGTAAGTCGAGCAGGAAGTCATCCCTGATTTCTTCTAGTTCTTCTGGATCGCGATCGGGAAAACACTGCTCTACCAAAAGCCAAGAAATTGGGACTAAATCGAATAGGCTCAAGAAACAGCCCAACTCTTTGGCAGCAGGACTTAACTCTTTCCAGCTCAACTCAAAGGCGGCTGCTACACCTAAGTGGGCAGTCATGTCTGATTCTGACTTAGGCGTTTTCAAAGCCTGCTGCTCCAGTCGTTTCTCATGCAACCGTCGCTGCATTTCTGCTAGAGACAAACTAGATTTCCGATCTAGATAGCGTCCGACTAATTCTAGTCCTAAAGGCAGACAGCCTAGCCACTGGCACAGCTCTCTGGCAACTTCTAGTTTCCCTTGCACTCGTTCTATCCCAATTAGCGACTCAAGTAAAGCGATTGCCGCGTCCGGAGCGAGGACATTTAGCTCTAATCGTTCTGAGGATTTCAGTAATCGTAGCCGTGTGGTGAGCAGTACCCGAAAGCGAGAAGCAGGGGGTGGCAGGTAAGGCTTGAGCTGTGTGTAGTCATTAACATCATCCAGGATGACAAGGACATTTCCCTCTTGCCAGTGCTGCCAACACCACCGCACTTGGTCGCGTAATTCTTTGATGTCTTTAGGGGGATTCAAACCCAAATGAACTTGGGTGAAGTTGACGATCTGAGTCCCTACATCCTGCTCTAGTGCTTGGAGCCAGCAAATGCCACCCTGGTAAGTTTCTCGGTGAGCTAGGGCATATTGAATTGCTAGTTCTGTTTTACCTACTCCTCCCATACCTGCGATCGCAGAGATTGCTACGCAGTCTGCTCGCTGCAACTTCTGGTGTAGGGTTTCCAGTTCCTTTGAACGTCCTACAAAGTCAGTGGCACCTGTGTAGGGAATGTTTTGAGGGATGCCAACTGGTTTAGGAGGTTCAGATTGATAAATGCTGATATTCTGAATATTGTCTCCAGTGGTTAAGTTACCACCGACTTGAACATTCTCAAGAATGCTCTGCTTCATCTGTTGGAGGTCAGGGTAATTCTCTTCTGAAGACACTTCATCAACGCTCATCACTTCATGTATCTATTTCAACAATAGGCAAAAACAAAGTCTCCTCAATCTCCTGTCGCACTTGAGGAGTTACTTCACAACCGCTATTTAGGCAACCTACCAGCAACTCAGTGGCATCATAATATTGCTTTAGTAATTCCTTGTGGCGGTCACCGAACTGCCAGTCGTAACCGATATTGCGATACTTAATCATCACGTATCTTAATTGCTCAGTCCAAGCTTCACCATTAGCTTGCCACCACGAATTAAATGCTTTTTTGTCTTTATTCACGTTAGATAGTTGAGAATTGAGTTGTTGAAGTGCTTGAGCTAAATCAGGTTCAATATTTAGGTCAAGTGCCATAGCAAGGGCATAGCTAGGGTCAGAATTAGGATTATTAGGATCAACAGCCATAGCAAGAGCGCTTGCAAGGGCATAGTCAAGGTCAAGTTCAAAGGAATGAGCAAAATCAGGATCGAAAACACAGGCAATATCAAAGGCATTGTCAAGGTCAAATTCAATTACACCAGCAAATTCAGGTGCAAGTACATGGTAAAAAAATCGAACTGCGGCTGGTTTGTAGGGAACCAGTAACGATTTCTGTTGAACCCAATTAAAAAACTGCTTAAATTTCCGATCTGTTGCAATTATTGTATCAGTTTTTTGTTTAATTAACTCTAGCAGAGTATCAGCTTTTGGTAATATACCTGCTGTTAGCACAAAGACTTCTATCCAACGTGGCTCAACGATGTGGTTTACTAGCTGTTTCAGAGCTTGAATATCAGAAGTCGCAACAATTTGTTTAGCAGTAAAGTACTCTTGAAACGTGAGATGGGAGAAGGAGTAAACACGCTGTGACCGTTCTACCAATAACCCATGCTGTACCTCAATAGATTTTAACACTGCATCACTATCCGTTTGTAGTGACTCTGGCTCTGTATAGACACCAGGTAAAGTGCCAAGATAGTCGGCAATGAGCTGTTGAATTTTGCTTTGTTCAAAAAAGTAGTTGCCTTGCTCAAACATAATAGCTGCAACCTGACTCATTAGTTTGTTTTTATGTGACAAGGACAGATTCCGATAGACTTCCTGCCGTTGAACGCCCTTTTCTTCATCCCATCGGATGAACAAAATGTTCAACCCTTCTTCATATAGCTTTGCTCGATTTTTAGGCAAATCTTCTAGGTTTTCAAAGACTAAGCAAGCTAAACTAAGTAATATCGGTGTTACCGCTAGCTCTCTAATCCGATTATTTTCTGGCTGTTGCAGTTTCTCAATAAACTCAGCAGCCCTTGCTAAACCTGTATTTTTAACTTTCCTAGTAACTGCCACGAACCACTTTTTTGCAAAAGTTTCAATCTGTTCTTGATTGAAATCTGCAATTTCAACATAAGTAAAACCATTAAACCTATATTTCTGAGCTTGAGTTCGACAGGTGAGCAAAAACCTATTTTTGAAATATCGCTCGGATAGAGCCGTAATTTGTTGCCGAACCAATTCGCTATCTTGTTCTAAAATTTCATCTAATCCGTCTAAGAAAATTAGCGTTCTGCCCTGCTTGAGCAATCTTTCAACATCCGCAGGAGTGATATTACAAATTTCCAGGTCTTGGCTGATGTAATTTAGAAGGTCGAAACAGCCTGTATTCCTGGCACTGTCAGCAAACCTTTTCAGTCCAATAAAAATCGGTACACAGTTAGCCTGAAACTTGCCCTTATTACATTCAATGGCGAGATGTTTCAAAAAGGTAGTTTTCCCTGACCCTGGTTTACCGAGCACCATGAGTTTAGGATTCTTTTGTGCTGCCTCTAGTCCCGGTACTCGCTCCTGACGCACCTTGCCTAAGTAAAAGCGGTCAAACTCATCAGCACTGGGATCGAAGTCTTTCAGGTGATCGGAAATCTTTGCCCAGCGCTGACTAGGTATTTCATCCAGAATGTTGACGTTGACAAAGAGATTATCCAGATCAACTAGATGGGAGATATTCAGTAGCTGTATGGTGCCACACTGGTGCTGGATCTTGTCATAAACCTGCAATCGCGCCTGCTCGACTAGAACAGCAATCGGAAGATTATTCTGGGGCGACTCAACTGGTTTGGGTGCATCACCCTGATTCACAATCTGAGTGATGTTGCCAATGTAGATATCTCGACCCGCTTGCAGGTCGCTGGCAGCAGTCTGTTCAGCTTTTTTGGGGTCAGGGCACTCGCTCACACTGTTCAAACACTCAGATTAAGTTGCTCAGATCTACATTTTCAGCTTTCAAATTCCTATCTGCCACATCATTGAGCTGGGGTTGGCACGGCGAGTGGTACTGGGTTACAACCGAGTGAGAGTAGAACATATCTGGGAGAAAGCTAGGTTGATGAGCGAGCACTCTGGGCCTTTTTCATTTATAAACTCAATCTGATTGAGCGAGCAGTCGCAAGTCAGATTAACCAAGGGTTAGCGGTAACTACTGCCAATAGACAAGCAGCGTAGAGTGTATGCCGTATTGGAGGAATCATTGGAGAGAAGCAGACAGGGCTCCTTATTGACTGAGAAAACTATCCGGCTCTAATCGATAAAGTCCTGGAATACAGAAGAGTTGGCCTTTTAGATTCAATGTATAGAAGCCCTTAAAAGCATATTGATTGAAGTTTTCTACCCTTTGTTAGTTCCCCAGAACGCCCGAAAAGTATGAGCGATCGCCCAAACCCCGAACAGGTTTTGCAGAGCCTTCTCCAGAATGTTCAAGTTGGCGGCAATTTAACCACAGGGGACATCAGCCAGATTCTGAACCTGTTCATTAGTATCAACCAGCCTGAATCTTTCAATCCGACAGGTATACCTCAAAATATTCCCTCCAGTGGCACGATTAGGTTTGTGGGGCGTTCCGAGGAACTCGAACGTCTGCACCAGATGTTGCAGCAGAATAACCGAGTGGTAATTGCTGCTATTGAAGGTATGGGGGGAGTCGGCAAAACAGAACTGGCAATCCAGTATGCACTGCTTCATTTGCTATTGCTCACCTATCCAGGCGGTATCTGTTGGTTACAGGCGAGGGATGAAGATGTTGGCATTCAGATAGTGCGATTTGCTCAAGCTAAATTGGGCGTTAACCCACCGGAGGGCTGGGACTTACCGAGCCAAGTCGATTTCTGCTGGTCGCGCTGGCATGAAGGAAACGTGCTGGTGGTGCTAGATGATGTCAATGATTACCCAAAGGTGGAGCCATACTTGCCACCCCAACCCTCCCGGTTCAAGGTGCTAATCACGACAAGGTTGCAGTTGGATCTTCCCCAGTCATTTACACTTGATGTGTTAGATGAGTCAGCCGCGTTGGAACTTTTACAAGAATGGATTGGAGCACAAAAGATTAACCATGAGTTAGCAGATGCCAAAGAACTGTGTCAAAGGCTGGGCTATTTGCCACTAGCGCTGAATTTGGTAGGGCGCTATGTGAAGAAGCGGAAGATTTCTCTGGCAGAAATGCTGCGACGACTGGAAAAAAAAAGACTCAAGCAGGAATCTTTCGAGCGGGACAAGAATGACCCGGCATGGACGCTGAATGTTAAGCGAGGAGTTGCTGCTGCCTTTGAATTGAGTTGGGAGGAGTTGAGTGAGGAAGCTCAGCATTTAGGTTGTTTGCTGAGTTTGTTTGCTTTAGCTCCCATTCCTTGGTCACTGGTGGAAAGCGTAGCTACAGGTAAAGACGCTGAAGATCTAGAAGATGCCAGAGTCGAGTTGGAAGGTTTGCATCTAATTCAGGGAGAGGATACCTACCGCCTGCATCAACTGATTCGAGAATTTTTTCAGGAGAAGTTGGCACAGTCAGCCGAGGCAGATAAACTCAAACGAGCCTTTGCGGCGGCAATGGCAACAGTGGCAAAGCAAATTCCTGACCGCCACTCACTCACTCTTGAGCAGTTTGCCCTCTTCAGCCCCACCATTCCCCATATGGTAGAAGTGGCTAACTATTTAGCTTCCTATCTCATGGATGAGGATTTAGTTGGCTATTTTAATATCTTGGGCGGTTTCTATGAACGTCAAGGGTTTTATGACCAAGGGGAAACTTTGCACAGGAAGTGCTTAACCATTGCTCAAACCCGCTTTGGTTCTGAGCATCCTGCTGTGGCACAAAGTATGAACGATCTAGCATTTCTCTATTGGCAACAGGGGCGCTACAGCCAAGCTGAACCTCTTTATATGCAAGCATTACAACTCAATAGACACCTGCTTGGAGAAAATCATCCTGACGTTGCAACTAATCTGGATAATCTAGCTAAGGTTTACGATGATCAGGGACGCTACGATGAAGCTGAACAACTTTATCTCCAAGCTTTGAAACTAAGGCAAGAACTGCTGGGTCATGAAAGCCTTGGCGTATCACTTACGCTCAATAATCTAGCGAATCTTTACACATCTCAGAAACGTTATGGCGAAGCAGAAGTTCTCTATTTTCAAGCATTAGAAATCAGTAAACGTCTGCTTGAATATAATCATCCTCACGTAGCAACGGCTCTAAATAATCTGGCATTTCTTTACTGGAAGCAGAGTCGTTACAACGAAGCGGAACCTCTATATAAGCAAGCATTAGAACTCAACGAACGCTTACTTGGAGAAAATCATCCTAACGTGGCAAGTAACCTAGATAATCTAGCTAAGGTTTACTATCGTCAAGGACATTATAGCAAAGCCGAACCTCTGTATTTGAGAGCTTTAGAGTTGAAGGAAAACAGGCTTGGAGAAAAGCATCCCGATGTAGCACTCACTCTTAATAATTTGGCAGTACTATACGAAGCTCAATGTTGCTACAGCAAAGCGCAATTGTTGTATGTGCAATCTTTGACGGTTGGTGAGTGCCAATTAGGGTCGGAGCATCCCCGTATGGTTATGTTCAGGAGAAATTTTGCAAGTTTCTTAAGGCAAGCAATTTGTGAAGGACGCGCTGATTTAGAAGCGTTGCCAGATAGTCCAACAATTCAGGCTATCCTTGCCGAAGTTCAAGCAAGCCTTGAGCAATCCGAATAAAGTGGACATGATGCCTGCTCCACAAGAGTGTTGCCTACCCTTCAACTTCAAAACGCGATCGCTCTTATCTATGCTATGCCTTGTCGCTTCTCTCAAACTCTCTCCCACTACCTACTTCTGGGTTGAGAGCTTTCTCGAATGGGTAACTTGGGGGGCCGTCATTTTGTTGAACACTGTTCCAAAATAGAGGCATGAAATGTCCCAGATGAGCAGTGATTTGAATATGGGTAACTTGATTCAGGAGGGCTAAATTGACGAGCGATAACGAAAAAAATCTAGTTGGATTAAAACTCCGGCATGAAATCCGGTGCGACACAGACGTAATCACTCAACTAGAATGGTCACCAGATAGACAACTGCTGACCTCACCTCGGTTTTGCCATGCAACAGGTGGCAGAAGGCACGGGGGAATTAGAGATTTACTTCTATCCTGGCGTAAGCGACTTCGATCGCGTCACCTTCATCCGCTTTATCAAAAACCACCTGTACACTAAAGGTATTGACCTGCAAGAACGCATCCGCCTCTACTGCCCTGAGTGTGGAGAAGAGGTTAGAAATAGAAAAGCAATTGAAACACGGGTGCAGGCAGGCAAACTAGAGATTCGCTGTCAGTATTGCGATACTGCCGTGCTGATTCCCCGCAGTATCGAGGAAAAATACAAAAGCGATCGCGCTTATCTCGACAAGCAAAAACAACTGCAAGCTACAGTAGAAAAACGTACCCAGCAGGAAGTGAAAGCCTTCCGCCAAGACCACCAGCAGTACATGGCAGACTCCGATAACTGTATCCGTATCCTCCACCTGTCTGACATCCATCTGGGAACCGTCGAGCAGGCAAACCGATACTTTTCCCAACTTGCTACTGACCTCACGCAGAACCTCAATATCAAGCAGCTCAACTACCTGGTGGTTTCCGGCGATATTGCTAACCGTTCCACTGAGGACGAGTACGACGCTGCGTTTTACCTGGTGGATAAGCTAGTGAAACGCTACGGACTCGACCCCAACCGCGTCGTTATCGTTCCTGGCAACCACGACCTCAACTGGGACTTATCCGAAGCTGCCTATCCTTTTTTTCCCAAGCGCAAGCTGCCCAACCCTTTACCCGAAGGGCGATACATTGAGGCTGGCGGTGCTGGGGCGTTGATTTGTGACGAAGCAGAATACAAACAGCGCTTTGCCTACTTCAGCGATCGCTTCTACAAAAAAGTCTACGGCAAACCGTATCCCCTAGAGTACGGCCAGCAAGCCATCCTCCATCCCTGCCCAGAAGACAAAATCCTGTTCCTTGCCCTCAACTCCTGCTGGGAAATCGACCATCATTACCGCGATCGCGCTGGCATTTATGCGAATGCGATCGCCAATGCTGTTGACCAAATTCTGAGTGAGAACTACGACGATTGGCTGAAAATTGCGGTTTGGCATCATCCCGTCAATGGTTCCGAGTCCATGAAAAATCCCGCTTTTCTAGAACAGTTAGCGGTACATGGATTCCAGCTTGGCATTCACGGACACATTCACGAAGCCAAGGATGAGAATTTTCAGTACGACACCAAGCGAGGAGTGCGGATAATCGCTGCCGGAACCTTTGGCGCACCGACTCACGAACAGGTGACAGGCATTCCCCTTCAGTACAACTTGCTGACTCTCGATCCGGAAACTGGAGAACTGACCGTTGAGACGCGCAAGAAGGAAAAAGTTGATGGTGCTTGGTCAGCGGATGCCCGGTGGGTTGACAAGAATGATCCAAAACCTAGGTACACTATTGCGTTGCAGTATGGTAACAGAAAACAGGCAGCTCAGTCCTCCAGTCAGTTAAAAACTGCAACTCAGGGCAATGTCCCGAATCCCCAACAGAATATTCTCACGAATGTCCAAGCTCAAAACATTACAGTTGGCAACATCCACCAACAATCTAATCACTTTTGGGAAACATCCAAGTCCACAAACATGACTCCAGATTTACCTTCCAAGCGTACCATCTTGACTCTGGCATCTAGTCCAGTGAATGAGGCAAGACTGCGCCTTGATAAAGAGGTACGTGAAATCAAGACTGCGTTGCGACTGGCAAAGTACGGCGATCGCTTTTCCTTAGAGCAGCAATGGGCAGTTCGTCCTGATGATTTGCAAGATGCCCTTCTCGACATAGAGCCAGAAATTGTTCATTTTTGTGGGCATGGAACAGGAGTGAACGGATTGGCACTTGAAAATGAAATGGGAACAGTGCAGCTTGTGTCAACTGATGCCCTAGCTAGGCTGTTCAAATTACTCACCAAGCATGTGCGGTGTGTGGTACTCAATGCCTGTTATTCGGATGTACAGGCAGAGGCAATCAGGCAGCACATTGACTATGTGGTAGGGATGAATCAAGCGATCGGGGATGAAGCTGCAATTAATTTTTCTAAAGGATTTTATCGTGCCTTAGCTAACAATAAAACTTTTGAGGAGGCTTATGAGTTTGGCTGTAATGCCATTGATTTACAAAGCCTTCCAGATTATCTAACTCCAGTTCTAAAAAAAAAGAACGAATAACGGCAGCTAACTCGATTGATGCCTTGGTGCAGAAAGTGCGATCGCACCACTGCTCTAAATTGGAAAGGAAATATAGCAAGATTCGCTTATTTAATCTCCAGCAGGTGGAAGTAGACAAGCTGTATGTTGAGGTCTATTTGCTGGAGAGAGTGACCAGTCGATTTCGGGCAGAAATTGAGGACTTGTTGAACGGGGTTGATCCGTTGAGGTATTTCGATCGCCTTGGCTTAGGGGCACGGCAAAGTGACAAACGGGCGCAAGGATTGGAAATTGCTCGACGGTTGGACAAGTTGATGGTGCTGGGTAAACCAGGTGCCGGGAAAAGTACCTTTTTGCAGCATCTAGCGGTTGCCTGTTGCCGGGGTGAGTTTTTACCGGGGCATATCCCAGTTTTGATTGCCTTGAGAGATGTAGACGCCAGTCAGTTTGATTTACTGCGTTTAATTCATCAAGCCTTGAGGCTGCCGGAACAGCAGCAGACGGAGCAAATCCTTAAGCAGGGTTGGGTTTTGATTTTGTTAGATGGGTTGGATGAGGTATCCAGTCAGTTTCGTAAATCAGTGCGAAATCAAATTGTTAAGTTTGTAGAGGACTACGACCAAAACCACATCATCCTCACCTGCCGAACCCAAACGACGGAATACAATCTACCCACTCCCTTTGAGTACGTCGAAGTTGCAGACTTTAGTCCGGAGCAAGTCAGAATCTTTGTCGAAAACTGGTTTACTGCATCCTTTACAGACCCCAAGCAGGGAACGGCATTAAAGGAGCAGTTCCTAGAAAAGCTGGAGTCAAATCGGCAAATTGCTGACTTGGCAGTGACTCCCATCTTGTTGAGTTTGACCTGTTCAGTGTTTAGTGACTTGCAGGATCTGCCCAAACAGAGATCTGCATTATACCGAGATGGGCTGAATCTCTTATTGAAGCAGTGGGATGAAGACCGGGAAATTACACGAGAGGTTGGTAACGGAATCTATCGGCAGCTAACACTGGAGCAAAAGGAAAAGCTGCTGAGCGAGCTGGCATTTCGCAAGTTCCAACAACTAGAAAACTTTGTGTTGTTTGAGCAACAGGAAATTGAGGGCTACATTGCCGAGCATCTCCAGATTTCCTCCACAGACAGTAGCCCTGTCCTCAAGGCAATAGAGACACAGCATGGATTACTCATCGAACGGGCACAGCGGATTTGGTCATTCTCGCACCTGACGTTTCAGGAATATTTCACTGCTTGCCATTACCTGCAATCGAGGGATTTACCAGCCCTCGCCACTCATGTGATAGAACCTCCTTGGCGGGAGGTGTTTCTGTTGGCAACGGAGATGCTGCAACCTACGGATCGACTCGTGCAATTGATGAAGCAGCAGATCGATCGAGCGTTGGTAGAGAGTGCCAAGTTGCAGGAGTTCTTAACTTGGGTGGAGCAGAAATCTACTTCTGTACAAGCCCCCTATAAGCCTGCTGCGATTCGGGCTTTCTATTTTGCGATCGTCCTCGCTCATGGGTTCGACATTGAACGCACTCTTTCAGACGCCCTCGCCCTTGCCCTTGACCGCGACCGTAATCGCGACTATACTCTTGCCCTCGCCCTTGACCGTAATCTTACCCAAGAGTGCGCCCTCTTTGCCCGTGAACGCAGTCACACTTATGCCCTTGCTCTTGGTTACAGCCTTAACCACCCTCGCAACCGCAGCCTTGATATCAAGCTCGCCCAAACCCTTGTTCGTACCCTCAACAAGCCGGAATTAGATCGCAACCTGCAAATGCTTGGAAACCAGCTACCCCATATATCTGAAGACAACTGGGAAAACTTCCAGCAATGGTGGCAAATTAATGGGCAAGCCTGGATAAAGCAACTGCGAGCAGTCATAATAGACTATTGCAACATCGGACACGATTGGCAGTTCAGCAATGAGCAACATCAATTGCTCCGGCACTATTACGATGCCAACAAGTTGCTGGTAGATTGCCTAAATAACAGTTGTACAGTGAATAATGAAGTGAGGATGGAGATTGAGGAAACGTTGTTGTTACCAATCGCGGAGATTGAGAAACTCGGATCTTGCGCCTAGAAATATGGATCTGAAAACCATACCCCTCTTCTGTCACTCTCGGAAAATCACGATTGAAGCTAAATTATGAAAGCCTTCTTAGTTAAGAATTTGAGCGGTGAGTTTTTGATAGAAACTAAAAAACATAATTCAATTGGGAAAACTCGCCTTACATCAGGGTTTCAGCGTTTGCGATCACCCAAAGTGACAGAAGAGGGGTAACTACGTGTAAGGGGAATCAAATTTTACAGTTATATTTATAGGTACAATCTACGAAACTATCACTCGCGAGCCTACTTGCCATAATTACTATTCCAAAAAAACCAGCATACAGCCCAGTATAAATATAATATTTCCAGCTTGGAAATGAGATTAAAAAGCTCTACTAAGATATCCAAATCGCTGTTTCCATACTTGGTCAGTCGATTACTATTTTTTCCCTGCAAGCGAGTGACACAAGAGCGGTAATGCGCTGACGCGCATTTTTATTAAAGCCTAAATGACATATTTTATTAATGAAAAATTGTTTAGATAACTTTTATAGCAGCTATCTGTATTATTAACTATTGGCACAAAGCCAAATAATCACAAAAAAAAATAATCAACCTTTATAAATTTTACCTTTATTCAAAAGTTACTAACAATGCTTTAATTCTCCAGATGAAGGCTAACTCATCAATACCTCAAAAACTACTCGATACCCTAAAGATTCTCCCACCTCATTGGCGCATAGTTCCCGTTAACCACAACAAACAACCTCTGGGATATTCATGGCAACAACATCCTTTCTCACCGCTTCAAATGCTTAAAGATCTGACTCAACAAGGGTCTATTGCCGTATTAGGAAAAGATCGCCAACCTTACTACGTAACTCCCCCTGGAATAGGGCTACTGTGCGGTCAGACAGAAACAGAATTTCTATTAGCACTTGATATCGATGGCAACAGTGCAATAGCTTTAGTTGACCAACTATCTCGCGGTGAAGGTTTACCTTCTACTGTCGCCTTCACTTCTGGAAGAGAGGGGAGAGCACAATATTTATTTACACTTCCTTCTTTGCCAAAGATGTTCAAATCGCGCCGCATTATTACAGCCCCAGGTGAAGCTCTGGAACTTCGTGGCGAGGGACATCAATCAGTTCTCCCCCCGTCGCCCCATCCCCTAACTGGTCATTACCACTGGATTCACAGACCCGATACCACCCCGGTAGCACCAGCACCCGATTGGATCGTACAAGTACTGACTGCACCCCAAGCAGAACTCCAAAAATCAAAAGGATTCAAAACGATTGTCCCAGTTTGCGATCGCAAATCCATCATAGTTGGCCCATCAAGAAATACCTGTGCAACCAACATTACACTCGCCCGACTACTGCTAGAAGTAATCCATCCGCACTATGCAGACAATTATCAATCGTGGATTTTTATCGGTATGGCACTCAAATACATCAGCAATTCTCTCTTACCAGACTGGGATACCTGGAGTCAACTAAGTAGCAAATACAAACCAGGTGAATGCCAATACAAGTGGTCAAGTTTTAGAGGCTTTGGAATCACCGATCGCACCCTACATTACTACGCTCTCCATTCATAATTCATGTCCCCAAATCACCATCTATACTCCTTAAACGACGACCAAAATCGTCTGCATTTTCTCACTTTAAACTACGAATTAATCGCCGCCGTTGGCTGGCAAGGTTACCTAGAAGAAGGTCGAGGATGCGTAGCAATTGATAACAGTTCCTACAACCAACTATCAAAAAGAAACCTTGACAAACAACCCCAATGGAACTTAGATACTCTGCTCGGCTTTTACATAGGCGAAAAAAGCAATAACTTCCAAGCTTTACTAGGAGGAAAATGGCCAGACACAGAAACAGCACACCGCGTCGCTGAATACGATCCTAATTGGAAAGTATTAGTCTTAGTTTGGTTTGGAGGAAACAACGGAGACTTCTTAATCCAAGGTGTTTCAATTCCCCAACTACCGCCGCCGCTTTGTTACCAACGACTACTTCCGCGTCTAAACGAATTTATTGTTTCTCCAGTATAAGCAAGATAACATAGCGCTGACGCGCTTGGCATCAATGGTGCTTCCTAACTTCTTTCATTCACCCATTGGTGCCAAGTTTCTCAATATGTCTCTTACCAACCAAAACGGGAATCAATCGAGTCACATTATCCAAAATTTGTCTAGCTTTTCCCTATCTATCCCCGCCATTCTTCCCCAACAAAACACAACCACAGTCACTAATAAAGTAATTAAAGTCTTAGCCCCCATAAAACCCACATCTCCCACAGCACCTTTTCATAAGGGAACGCTAATAACCAATAAAAATAATTTTGGCATAGTTAACAAAATTATACCAGATTCGCACACCCCTATCCAAATTTATTGGTGGTCAGCAGGAAGTGAGAAAATTGAGCTAAAATTTTGGTATTCCTTAGATGATTTAAGGGTGCTAAAAATAGAGCCATTACCTTTGTTTATCCCTCAAAAAACATTTCTCATTATCCCAGCAGGCACTTTGGTACTTACAGAGAAGGGTGAACTATTCCAATGGGCAGAAACTCTATTCTGGCTAAAAGAAATCAACGCAGATGGTTATCACTTGCTCGCTCGATCTCAAGAATGGCTTTTCCCCCTCGAAAATTTCCCAGGTATCCCTCTCGCCTGTGTGAACGAACTACCATCAAGAGCATTTCTAGAAGCAGCTAATCATCTAAATTTCCATCAACTCAAAACCCTTATTTCTCTATGGCTATCTCTCAACTATCCAGCAGATATTCTCGAACAACTTCACAACAATCCAGAAATAGAATATCATCTAAAAAACCAGTTCGATCGCAGCGAATACTTGCAAGGTGAAGACTATCTCCAAACAGATAAAGATGCTGCATGGAAAAGTGCCTTTTCCTCCCACTTAAAGGAACAGAAAAATGCAATCGGAATGCTTGGTTTTAAAATAGGCTTGAGCACAGTCCAATCCACTCCCAAAGCTGTTAGCCGTCTACACAATAACCCTCATAGTACCTACGATTACCAATTTGGCACTGTAGTAGACCTAGAGCCTCGATCGGACAAACCAGTATCAATCCTGTGGCAACATGAGGAAAGCACAGATAACTATAGTCTACCAGAACTTCAACAAAATTTTATCAGCCCGATCGTACTGGTAAAAATTTCTGACCAAGTAGGCTATGTCAAGAGTGCCGATCGCAAATTCTACCAGGCTATCGTAGGTTTTGCATCAAAATCAGTAGCGCGTTCTTGGTGGCGAAGAATCAAAAAAGAACTGGGACATTTGAGTGACCTAAAACCCAACTATCATCCCGAAATCCAACACCTAAACAATCAAATGAAAGCCAAGTATTTTTATTTGGCTCAATTTCCCCGCCAAAAAACACTCAACGCACGACTACGACATCTGCAAACTGTAGCGAACTGGAACTTAACCAAACATCTGCATAGATAGCCAAAAAATGAATGTGAATTTTCATCTAAATTCATGGTACACCAGTATCGTTATAGCTAACTCATCCGGCTTATACTGCGACCATCTAGCTGTATGTCTCCTGCTGGAACTACTAGGAAATGTAACTCAACACAAAGACCCTTATCATCCAATATTCAGTAGTATAACTGCACTGGCGGATGCACTCAAAGCACCCATTGATGAGGTCAAGCATTCTCTAGAACTTTTGCATAAATTAGGCTTAATCCAAATTGATTATTGCCATGAACCAGAATTGTTTCTAGCTGGGATAATTTGCATAAAGCTGAATCAACGCAGAATTTCTGAATTATCCAAAACGAATGCAACAAACAACCGCAATGGATACATATACATAGTGCGTTCAGGGTCAAGCAACCTCTACAAAATTGGCCGCACCACCAACTTCCAGAAACGCCTGAAAACATTGCAGACATCCTGTGCCACTCAATTAACAGTTGTGAAAACTTTCTTCTCCCTTGATGCAGTGTCTTTAGAAAAAGCGGCTCATTGCAAATTTGCACATTTCAGACAGAAAGGAGAATGGTTTGAATTGAATTCAGAACAACTAACCCAACTATTATCCTGGCTTGAACATTGCCAATGAAGAAGGCATAAGGCTTTTATGCAGAAGGTAGGAAAGAAAAATATAAATACACTTTCACCCCAATTATGTCAAACCTAGAAACACAGTACGATTTTAACCAGAACACCATTCTAATTCACATTCAGTTATTACCCAAAACTGATGCAAATCAGCCTCGAAATGCGGTATTAGCTGTAGGCATCAAAAACTCCCCACCTATCATCACCAGCACCACCGTAGAACAGTTAGAACTCCCCACTCTAATTACGAAGATGTTATCCCAATTAGAAGCAGAACTACCTGAAAGAAAAGCGGCGGCTTTGAAATTAGCAGAAGAACAAGAAACAGAGGAAATCTCACAGAACTATAAGCAACGAAAAGTGGAAGCGCCACCCCCAGTTCCCTCATCCACTCAGACCTCGACTACTTCTCCTCAAAAACACCAACTAACTTTGTTTTAAACTATGTCTATAGTCATCCTTGAAGGTCAAAAAATCCCCCTGACTCCCGAACAATCTGTCACAGACGAAAGCATCGTCAATACCTTGCTACCTTTCTATCCAGATGTCGCCAATGCAACTATATCAAGGAAAGTTGTAGACGGCGAAGAACATATAGAAATCGTCAAAAAGGTAGGTACTAAAGGTAACTTCAACCTCATCAAGTCCCTGCAAACTGCACCAGAGTTAATTAATCCTGCACTTTCCCTTAGTTGGAAACTCAAACAACTGGAAATTCTGGGTCAATTAACATTAGAAACTCTGGTGAGTATCTCGGAAGAAATTGAAGTAGCGATCGCACAAGGAGAACAAGCAACTAAAGCTACCATCAGTACTATAGCACATTTAACCACTTCTCCCCCCATCCCTTCTAAATATCCAATTCCTAACTTCTAATAATGTCAGTTACAACTGCTGCCATTACACATTTGCGTTCTTGTCAAGTCCCTGTTTCTGTCGGACAGGGACTCGATTATTTAACGCAACTTAGAGAAAGTACGGTTTTACTTTCTCTCTACAAAGCCAACTTTCCCCATGAATGGGAAAAATCCACCGCATCTTACTTCCCGCAGGTTTCTAGCTGTCCGTATTCTCCCAGAGAAGTACAATTTTTAGAATTGGTTAATTCTCAACTATTTCCACTCGGTTTAGATTGCTTTGAATGGGAAGAAAGACTGCCTTTTATTCCCTTCTGGTCTCAAGAACTCGATTTCTACCAAAGGGAAATAGAAGAATTCGACCTGAGTCAACAATTTCTAATATGTCTGTATGACTCAACCTATCTACAAGGCGATTGGTCAACTCATTTTGGCATAAATCCAGGTTCAGTAATTACAGCCGATCGAATTGATTTCGACCAATTCAAGCAGCTATGTAGCCAAGCAGAGGAACCTTTATGCTATCTCTATGAAGCGATCGGTATTATCGACCACAGTACAGGTAGTATTTGGCTTGATGAAACTGAAGAATCTACTTTCTACTTTGAGTGGTCGCCATCAAACCTTTCTATCCTCGCTGCTGATTGGTTATTAGCAGAAGACTTCTGCCAAAAAGCAGAATTACTTCGTCTCTGGCTGAAAGAAAGTAACCAAAATAAACTTGCCGTTGTCCAACTTTGGAATGATGCAAACCCAGCCAAATTATGAATTTAGCAAACTTAGAAAGTCGGTCGTTTATAAATGCGATCGCACCCAAAGACATCCTCGCTTCCCTCTACATACTTGAAGGTCAATATTTACTAAGATACCAACAAGATGACCAAATCTTCACCAAATTCATCTCATCAGAAGCTGTCCGAAATGCGTTTTCTCAATTACCAGTTGACTCTGGGTTCCTCCCCAGTGGCATTGTCAGGTGGGGAAGCACTACCAAAGGAACTTTCATTGTCAAATTTATCCCCCCATCAACAAATAATCAACTTACCTTTACTGGGGATGCTCAAAATCAAATTTTTTCTATACCATTACCTGGATTAGTGTTAATGGGTATCGGTCGCCAATATTTTATTTGGGCAGTTAAAACCAAGCAATTTGACCCAAATGCCCAAGTATTCCACGCACCATTACCCAATATTAATACTTCAGGAGGAATTTGCTTCGGCAACAATTCCATTCCCGATGCTAGCAGCGAGACTATTGAATTTGTATGGCAATTATTTGGTAGCAGTCCATTCAATGGCGATAGCGTTGGTGGCAAATCAAAAATATTCCCATCAGATATCGCAAAACAACTAAATTACCTGCATAAACATCAAAAACGGAGTTATCCGTTGCGGGATTTAGTTGATTACCCCACTCGCCCAAAAACTATTAGAGAACTCATCGAATTCATGGTGAAACAAAGTTATGAATCAACTACCTTTAATTAACTACTTAATTGCTCATAAAAAACCCCTACCTGCCTGCAACGCTTCTATGTACGAGTTCATTCTAGCAGGTAACGGAGTTTTTATCCGAGCCGTGAGAGATGGATTGAGTGTCATTGCACCACTGGTTGAATGTAATATCCCCGGACTAGAGAAAATCGAACCTGAGTTTCATCTCGAATATCCTCTGGTTACCCGTGAATTGGTAGAAAAAATATTGCAGCTTTCCCAACAAGCTGCACCGAATGAAATACTCTTCCATTTGTACTACGAACAAGCATGGAAACTTAAGATTCCAGCCCAAATTAACAAAGAGGTAACTGTTACCCGATTAGATAGTTCTCCGAATGTATTGATAGAAATTCACAGTCATCACGTTTTACCTGCTAACTTTTCTGTTCAAGATGACTCTGAGGAATCAGGCTTCAAAATATATGGAGTCATCGGCACAATTTTTAGCCAACCGACATTGCGGTTGAGAGTGGGTATTTACCATCAAGTATTTTGGGAAATTCCCGCTTATTTGGTTTTCGATATCCCGACAAAAATTTACGACGCTACCTTAGTTGATTATGTCAGACTCCTCATACCCTAATGCACTTCCTATTCTCCTAACTCCCCACAAACAAATCCAATTCTTCCTGGTTGGTTGTGGGGGAACAGGAGGATTTCTAGCACCGATGTTAGCGAGGTTGATTGTAGCTTTAGAAAAGGGTGGTATTGCAGCGTCAGGAACTTTGGTTGATTTTGATGTGGTGGATCACCTTAACGTACCGCGTCAAAACTTTTGTGATGCGGATATTGGTTTCAACAAAGCCGAAGTTTTGGCAACTCGATATAGCCTTGCTTATGGGATAAAGCTGGGTGCTTACGCAAATTCCTTCTCTGTGGAAATGGTGAAACGACAATGGCACAAACTCATTATTTTGATTGGTTGTGTTGATAATAGTGCAGCTAGAACAGAACTTGGCAAAGCTTTGGATTCAATAGACTATTATCACGCCAATAGGGAACTTACAAGAGTTTGGTGGATGGATTGTGGTAACTTTGGTCAAGGAGTTCCCGCCGGACAAGTTTTGCTTGGTTCGACTAACGACTTTGAGCCAGAAAGAGCGTTTAATGACCTGAATAATCCCAACTTTTGTGTTAATCTTCCATCTCCCAGCTTTCAACATCCCGACTTGCTTGTTCCACAACCAGAGGAATTATCTCTTCAACAACTTTCCTGCGCGGAAATAGCGGCTATGAATGCTCAGAGTCTCTTTATCAATCAACGAGTTGCTGCGGAAGCTATTGAGATGTTGTCACAGTTGGTACTGACAAAAAGTTTACGTCGATTCGCTACTTATTTCCATTGCGGTAGTGGAAGTAGCCGTTCTCGATATACTTCCCAGGAAACGTTGAGTTCTTTGTAAGTTTGAACGGAGTTTAAAGAAGAAAAAACATACCTTTTATCCAAACATTCGGGGGAGTTGATAGCTGAACAAATTTTTATCAAATATACTATAAAACCAAAAACTGTCCAGCTAACACTTCCAAGTTGTCAAATGATACCAGACTGCATAGCGTCAGATAAAGCAGGCTCGGCTGTAAAAGTATGCTTTAAGGCATCAATTAAGAGCAATAGGCTAAATGTTTATTTCTGCTTTGCTAAACTTCCTAAAAGGATGAGCACTGCTTATCCTTTTAACCTTTTTGCTTTATATTGCCTAGATTGAGGTCGCTACCAAATTCTGAATCAACCAAAGCCTCTTGATTAACCGAATTACCTGGCGTAGCTTCCTGTTCTATATCGCCTAGCGTTGCTTTACCCTGTACTTTAACACCCTTAAGGACTATTTGATTAACCGTTTCATTCGCCCTAAGCTGAGTCATCAGTTCCTTCAACCGAGCGGTAAAAGTTTGATCTTCCTCCATCTGAGTTTCTAGTTCATCCTGTAACTTGGCGGTATTTTTCTCCGTAGGATTTTCTTGCGCTCGTGTCAGCAACCCCTCGGTTCCAGCAGCCTGAAACTTCTGCCGGATAGCACTCAGGAGCTGACCAATTTGGTCGGAGACGCCTTTTCCTAGTGCTTTTCCGCCTTCTTTGAGGGCTTCCGAAAAAATTAAGCTTACAATGGCCGCTGCTGTCAAGGACACTGGTTCCATAAAATTTCACTCTTCAGATAGTGTTAATTTGGTTGTAGCCTACTCCTAGCTAAATAACAATACCGAAACCATGTGATGGCTAGTTATAAGGTTGAGAATGTAGAGTTTGGCTACTTGACTGAGGAGAGCCAAAGGTATGAGCAGTAGTTCTGAGCACAACCAAATCCAGCAGAGCGCCCTCAGCTATGTTCAAGTTTGGGGAAATCTGACAGTTGGCAATATTACCCAAAGTGTAAATCAGAGTAATGTCCCTCTACCAACGGAGATTCCCCAAAACCTCCCTTATAGCGGTACTGTTGAGTTTGCTGGAAGATTTGGCGAACTGGAAACCTTACACCGGAAGTTGCAGGGGAGGGAGCGGGTTGTAATTTATGCGATCGCTGGTATGGGAGGAGTTGGCAAAACAGAACTGGCAATCCAATATGCACTAGCTCACCAGGAAGCTTACCAAGGAGGGATCTGCTGGTTACAAGCACGAGAGCAGGATATAGGCTTTCAAATCGTCAATTTTGCCAAAACTTATCTGAATTTAAATCCTTCTGATGATTTGGATTTACCCAACCAGGTGCGTTGGTGTTGGCAGCGTTGGCGTGAAGGAGATGTCTTAATTATTTTGGATGATGTCAATAACTATACCCAAGTTAAGCCTTACCTGCCACCCTCTGCTTCTCGTTTCAAGCTGCTGCTGACAACGCGAAAGCGGTTATTAAAATCCTCACAAAGGCTGGAATTAGACGTACTCAAACCTAAAGCAGCAATAGCTTTACTTAAATTGTTAATAGGCCGAGAACGACTGCAACAAGAGCCCTGGATTGGGAAAACCCTTTGTAAATGGCTTGGCTATCTGCCCTTGGGGTTGGAATTAGTTGGGCGGTACTTGGAGCGAAAACCTGACTTGTCTTTACAAGAAATGTTGCAACGGTTGCAGGAAAAGCGGCTAGAACAATCGTCATTGCAAAAGCCACAAGAAGACATGACTGCCCAATTGGGGGTAGCTGCTGCCTTTGATCTGAGTTGGCAAGAGTTAAGTCCTGCTGCTCAGGAGATAGGTTGTTTACTAAGTTTATTAGCTTTAGCTCCATTTCCTTGGGAATTAGTAGAACAGTCTGCACTTGAGCATAATTCAGAAAAACTAGAGGAGATCAGAGATGATACTTTATTGAATTTGCATCTGCTGCAACGTATAGGAGCTAAAACTTATCGCTTGCATGAGCTTATCCGACAGTTTTTGCAGAAGAAGTTGTTAGGGTTAGCTCAAGCGGAGCGGTTGAAAAATTCAGTTTGTCAAACAGCAGTGAAGCTAGCTGAGCAATTTCCTGACATTATTACCCAACAGCAAGTTCAGGCTTTATCTATATTCGTCCCTCACATAGCAGAAGTAGCGACATCCCTAACTACTTATTTTGACGACGAGAAATTAAATTTAACTTTCAGTAAGATAGGTAAATTTTACGAAGGACAAGGTTTGTATCAGCAAGCAGAACCCTGGTATAATAAGAGTTTATCAGCCGTGCAAAAACATTTAGGGGAAGAGCATCTCAATATAGCACGTAGTCTCAACAATTTGGCATGGCTCTATTGGCTTCAAAGCCGATATTCAGAGGCAGAACCTCTTTACTTGCAAGCTTTGGTACTGCAACGACGGTTTTTAGGGGAAGAGCATCCTGATATAGCACGCAACATGAATAATCTGGCAATGCTTTACCGAAGCCAAGGACGTTATTCCGAAGCTGAAGTTCTTTACACGCAAGCTTTAGAAATGGGGAAAAAGCTTTGGAAAGATGAAGAACATCCCGATGTCGCATTTTGTTTACACAATCTAGCAGCACTCTACCGGAATATAGGGCGTTTTTATGAAGCTGAAACTCTGCACCTACAAGCTCTAGAATTGCAACGAAGATTACTTGGAGAAGAACATTCTGATGTAGCACGTAGCTTAAATAATTTAGCGCTACTTTACTTTAACCAGGAACGCTACTGGGAAGCAGAACCTTTATATTTACAAGTTCTGGCTATATGGAAACACCTTTTAGGCGAGGAGCATCCTAATGTAGCGCTATGCCTTCATAATATTGCCTTAGTTTATCAGAAGCAAAAAGATTACCATAAAGCGGAAATTACACATTTAAAAGCATTAAAAATACGTCAGACAGTTCTAGGTAATAACCATTATGATGTAGCACTCAGCTTAAATAGTTTAGCATCGCTTTATGAGGAGAAACGTTATTATAGCAAAGCTGAAATTATGTATAAAAAAGCATTAACTATCTGGAAATTAATTTTAGGTAAAAACCATCCTAATGTGGCAATTGTATTGGGCAATTTGGCACAAGTCTATTATTTACAAGGACGTTACTTTGAAGCTGAAAATATGCACCAGAAAGCGTTGCAACTACGGCAGATGTTGGGGATTCGCCCTAAATTCAGTGTATGTGGTCGTCCATCTGTTTAGATCCTCACACAACACACCAACGCCAAAATATTTTTCAAACAAAAATTCTGTTTTAGCCGAACAACTCTGCCACTCTTGATGTTTGGTCTCATCACCCAAACCAAGATAGGGAAAGTGGTGTAAGAAATAACCAAACAGTGTTTGGCAATCTTGAGCATACTTTTGGGTATCCAAAATGTGTTGGTGCCAAACTTCATCGATTTCTTGGGTTGGAACAAGCTGACACTCAGGGTGCTTATAGTTCAAAAATAGAAACATTTTATATCGTGCGATCGCAAGTACAGTCTGTGCGTGATCCCAACCATAACCTTTTTGAGGATGCCTAAGACTAAAAGCAATTTGATCGAGGTTAAGCTCTTCTAGCTTTTTCATAAATGCTTGGTCTTCCACAGAAAAACCTGGTTGTAAAGCTAACATAATTTGACTTTTGCCTAGCTATAACTATTAACTTACTCTTAACTTACTCCTATTGCTAGCTACTCAACCTGTTTAGTAAAATAGTCTTCAATAGGTTTTAGGCTATCAATAATCCAAGATTCACCTTCGCTCCAGCGTTCTGGATTCTGAAGCTTACTTAGCAATGTATTATACATACCTTTTGCAAGCTCAACAGCACCTTTTTCTACAGTCTCTTTAATATTGTCACAAATTTGACCAATTACTTGCCGCAATTCATAAGCGAGAAAAGATGGTTTGACCCGCGTTCCACATTGAGAAAAACGCTCAACTACAATAAAAAAAGCTATCCACAGCGCTTGCTCAAACATCTCGGCTGAACCCTGTGCTTCACCCTTTTCAAGATTTATTTTTCCACCAAAGGTTAAAAACTTGACAAAGTTTTTATAATGTTTCAGCTCAAAGGTACGTTCTGCAACGGCTTTGAAATCTTCTGCAATCTTGTCAAAAGTACCTAGTTGTCGGTGAGCATAAGCTAATGAGAGAATACTATCCTCTTCCAAGTTCGTATCTTCTGCCAAGCGTGCCGCAACTAGAGCGTTTTCATAGTAATCCTTTGCCTTGTCTGGCTGCTCATCCACAAGGTAAAAGTTACCTAGACTGATAAGGACTATTGATTCATCGCACTTTCGATAGTATTGACAGCTGAGAGACAAAGCTTCGTTGAAGCACTCTAGTGCCTTTTGTGCTTGAGATAGCTGCTCATAAGCTAAACCTAAATTATTCAGAGTTATAATTTGACTCTCAATATCATCGCGTTCGATAGACGATTCTAAACTTGATTCCAAAGATTTTATTGCATCTCCTGGGCGATTCCAGCGCCGATACATTTCTCCTAAATTGTGCAGTGCTGACTCTTGCAGGGCTGTATCGTTAGCTTGTTCTGCAAGTGCTAAACAACGGCGATAATCTTCCTCTGCTTGCTGCCACATTTCAAGATTCGTGAAGCAATTAGCTCGGTTATAGTAAAGACCACCTGCCAAATTATAAAGGTTGCTTGCTTCAGCTATATTAATTCCTTCTGTGTTTGTATCTAAAGCCTGTTCGTAATTCTCTCTTTCTTCATAAATAAGAGCGAAACTTACTAGCGCTTCTACTTGCTCTTGTTTGCGCTCTAGTTGCGCTAATAAGTTAATTTCTTGGCGCAGACAAGCTAATCCAGCCCTATCTTTATGCAGAATTTCAAAATAAATTTTTCCCAGTGTTTCGTATATCTTTGCTAGTACATAGGATGGTGAATTAGCGAGCAAACGCTTCTTTAAAAGTTTGAGCGAATGCAAAATTGACTGAGAAACACTTACTTCTTTAGCTAAAACATATATATTGCTTAAAAAATTTCGCACTTGCTCCTCAGTATTTAAATATTCAAACAAATCGCTACCCTTCTGGTAGTAATAGAGAGCTGTGGTATAATCAAATTTTAAAGAATAAAAACTTCCAATATCAAAGTAAGTGACTGCCAATTTAGCCCTATCTTTAAACTTTTCTTGTATTTCCAAAACTTTTTGGAAACAGGCAATGGCTTCGTCATACTCACCCAATTCATACTGATATTTTCCCAAAGCAAGCTGAGCTAATTCTTCAATATGCCACAAACCATATATTTTCGCGATCTCAAGCGCTTTCAGATAATAGTCTCGAGCTGCTTCTTGATTTCCTTGACCTGCTGCGTGTAAGCCGAGATTATAGATTGACATTGCCCTCTCATCAGGCATACTCATCTCTTCTGCAATTTGACACCCAATTTCGGTAAATCTTACCGCTTTTTCCCACTCCCCTTGTTCAGCATACAAGATTCCTAAATTGCCGTATAAAGGCTGTTTTTGCCAATCTGGGGCATCAATAGTTTCCAATAATTTTAGTCCTTTATCTAATTCTATGTAGGCTTCATCTAATCGATGCTGGGTTGTGTAAAGCATTCCTAACTGGCTGTAAATTTGTGCCTGACCTTCTAAATCATTCAGTTCCTTTTTTAGAGCAAGACTATTAAGATAATTGGTTTCAGCTATTTGATAATTTCGGTCATGGTATACAATGCCCATTCGTTGAAGAGCAATAGCTGCTGCTACCTTATCCTGAAGCTTTTCAGCTATTTTTAACATTCTTCTGTAGCAATCCTCAGCCTCCTCATATTGCCGCCAGAAAAAAGCTAAATTGCCTTTACTACCAATTAACCATACCCAGTTTTCAGGACTAATCATCTCTTCCTCAAATTTTCCGAGGAGACCTTCTGCCCAGTCGGGGTGGTATGGAAGCAATCCCATATCAATAAGAGATACTACAAGTTCAGCCGCTCGATTAAATTCCTCAGCATCGTAGTAAAGTAATACAGCCTCAAGTTGCTTAAAACCATCATCGGGAGCGTGAATTACAAGATAATCTGCAAGTTTTATTTGATAATTGTTAGGCTCATCAACGTAATTAATAGCCAGCCTACGAATAACTTCATGGACTTTATAAAAGTTTGATTTAAAGGGTTCGATTAAAAATTGTTGCTGAAGTTTAGTGAAAGAAACTTTAGTATGGCTATTCTTCTTTTCCAGAATAGCCTTATAAGCACCTATTAAATTATCCTGAGAAAATGGAAGGATGAAAAAAGAAGCTATTGTCAATAAATCTCTCTCATCTGAATTTATTTGGTTGTAAACAGTTTGAAATAAGTGGTCAATGACTTGTTCTTCAGCTTGTTCAATCAGAGCCTGTATGTCTTTTTCTGAAAAACTTTCTCTAAGTAAATTAACTATCAATTCAATAGCGATTGGTAACCCATCAAGGCGAGAGGCAATAAGTTCAGCAAATTCAGGTTCAATGGGAATTCCTCGCTTCTTAAAAAAATTCTGGATATCATGCTCATCCAAACCATCTAGTTGAACTGTTTTTACTATTTTCTTACCTTCATCAATCAGAGTATAAAAATCAGGCTTATAACGTCCTGCTACAAAAAAAAATCCTCTTTGTAAGTTATTTTTTAAAATTGAGAAAAAGCTACCTAAGTCTGAATCTTTGATAATATGATGTACGGAATCAAAAAAAATATAATAATCAGCTTGATTGAGCTTTTCAATAATCAGATCAATTAGAGAACTTCTGTACAATCTATGAGTCTGAACTGTAGCGCTGAGATTTCCCTCAGCCTCTGGCTGGCTGTCAAGAAATGAAGCCAAGCGCATCAATGTATCATCCAGAGATGCTAGTTCCGCTCTAAACTCGTACCAAAAAACGCGGCTCTGTTCAAAGCGAGATGCAATTTGAGCCATCAAAGCTGTTTTACCAATCCCAGGAATTCCTAGTATAGCGATCGTGCGAGTTGTACTGGTAGCAGCTATCAGATCTTCAATAACTTGTTCCCTTCCAACAAAGTCAGCATAGCACGGGATGTTGAGGGTAATTTTTGTTGGATTGAAGAGGCCAAACTTTCCTGTCATCGGAGTGACAGAAGAGGGGCAGATGAGAAACTGAGTCCCAATCTGCGTGATGTCCCTAATGGTTAAATCTCCCTGAACTTGACTGTTCTTGAGAAGCTCTTGCTGTATATGCTTGGGAATATCTTCAGAGCGATCGTTCGTCAATTTAGCCCTCCTGAGTCAAGTCACCCAGATTCAAAGCACCGCTCATCTGGGACATTTGATTCCTCTATTCTGGAACAGCGTTCAACAAAATGACGAGTCTACAAGTTACCCATTCGAGAAAGCTCTCAACCCAGAAGTAAGTAGGAAGGTGAAAATAAGCGGAAGTATGTAACGAAAAGTAAATCTAGCTAAAACTCTCTTCCCTTCTGCCTTCTGCCCTCTGCCTTCTGCCTTATCTCAACGATAAATTTTCCTGCCTACCTACTTAGTTAGTGGGAGAGACTTTGAGAGAAGCGACAAGGCATAGATAGATAAGAGCGATCGCGTTTTGAAGTTGAAGGGGAGGCAACTCTCTTGTGGAGCAGCATCATGTCCACTTTATTCAGATTGCTCAAGGCTTGCTTGAACTTCAGCAAGAATTGCCTCAATTGTTGGATTATCTGGCAACGATTCTAAATCAGCGCATCCTTCTGCGATCGCATCCCTCAAGAATCTTGCAAAACGTTTCTGAACCTTGACTGTAAGAGGATGATTCGCTCCGAACCGCTGTTCACAAATCGCCAATGTTTGCACATACAAAGGCTGTGCCTCACTGTAGCGATCCTGAGATGAGTACATGACTGCCAGACTGTAAAGACTGTTTGCCACATCAGGATGCTCCTCTCCCAAAAGGCGTTGCCTAAGTTCCAAGGCTTGCATAAACAACGGCTCTGCTTCTCTAGACCGACCTTGTTCACTATAGATATTGGCTAGATTATTAAGGCATCGTGCCACTTCACGATGCTCCTCGCCCAACTGGAGCTTGTACAGCTCCAATGCTTGTGTATAAAGAGGTTCAGCTTCGCTATGACGACCTTGAGAGTGATAAAGCACAGCCAAATTATTGAGGCTTTGTGCCATATGATGCTCATCTCCAAGTTGGCGTTTGTACAGGTTCAAGGCTTGTATGTACAAGGATTCAGCTTCACCATAACGACCTTGTGATTTATAGAGCAACGCCAGATTATTGAGGCTGGTAGTTACTTGGGCGTGTTCCTCTCCTAAAAGGCTCTTTGTGAGTTCCAAAGCCTGTAATAACAGAGGTTCTGCTTTACTGTAGTGACCTTGAGATGTGTAGAGCCATGCCAAATTAGTAAAGCTTTCTGCTACTGCAAGATGCTCAGATCCAAAACGGGCTTGAGTAACAGCTAGGCACTTCTCGAACCAGAGCACTGCTTTGTCATAAAATCCTTGACCTTCATAGAACCAGCCTAAGCCGATAAAAGGCTTTGCTGAATCCTCATCGCTGAGATAGGCAGTCAGATGGTTAGCCACTTCTGCTAGATGAGGTATGACAGGGCTGAGGGAAACAATTTGCTCACGAGTTAATTCATTCTGCTGAGGGACTTGCGTTGCCTCTGCTGACATTGCCCCTGCAAATTCTCGCTTCAGCTCATCTGCTCGCTCAGACTGTTCGAGCTTCTCCCGAAAAAACTCCCGAATTAATTGATGTAGACGGTAGGTATCCTCACCCTGAAGTAGATGCAGACTCTCCAACTCAACTCTGGCATCTTCCAAATCTTCAGCGTCTTGCCCTGTCTCTACACTTTCCACCAAATCCCAAGGAATCGGAGCCAAAGCAAATAAACTCAGTAAACAGCCTAACTGCCGAGCTTCTTCACTCAACTCCTCCCAACTCAATTCAAAAGCAGCAGCAACTCCTCGCTTGACATTCAGCGTCCATGCGGGGTCATTCTTGTCCCGCTCCAAAGATTCGTGCTTGAGTCCTTTTTTTTCCAGTCGTCGCAGCATTTCTGCCAGAGAAATCTTCCGCTTCTTCACATAGCGCCCTACCAAATTCAGCGCTAGTGGCAAATAGCCCAGCCTTTGACACAGTTCTTTGACATCTGCTAACTCATGGTTAATCTTCTGTACCCCAATCCATTCCTGTAAAAGTTCCAACGCGGCTGACTCATCTAACACATCAAGTGTGAATGACTGGGGAAGATCCAACTGTAACCGTGTCGTGATCAGCACCTTGAACCGGGAGGGTTGGGGCGGCAGGTATGGCTCCACCGTTGGGTAATCATTGACATCATCTAGCACCACCAGCACGTTTCCTTCATGCCAGCGCGACCAGCAGAAATCGACTTGGCTCGGTAAGTCCCAATCTTCCGGGGGGTTTAACCCTAATTTGGCTTGAGCAAACCGCACTATCTGAATGCCAACATCTTCATCCCTCGCCCGTAGCCAACAGATACCGCCTGGATAGGTGAGCAACAGCAAATGAAGCAGAGCATACTGGGTTGCCAGTTCCGTTTTGCCGACTCCCCCCATACCTTCAATGGCAGCAATCACCACTTGGTTATTCTGCTGCACCATTTCGTGTAGGTTTTCAAGCACCTCTGCACGTCCCACAAACTTGACTGTACCACTGCGAGGAAGATTGTGGGGTATCTCAGTTGGCTTGAAAGAGTCGGGCTGTTTGACAATAACCAGCAAATTCAAAATCTGGGTAATGTCCCCTGTTGTTAAGTTGCCGCCAACTTGAATATCCTTGAGAATGCTCTGCAAAACTTGTTCGGGGCTTTGGCGATCGCTCATCAATTTAGTCCTCCCCTATAGTAGTTTGAACGTCTACTCGTCTCTTTCTTAACCAATAGCGGATGCGGCCTACTTCTTCATCGATTTTAGAAGTATAGTTTTTCATAGGCTTGTTTGGAGCAATTTTTTCTTTACTACCATGTCCTATCTGAAAAGATATAGTTTTTCCATCCATAGTAGTAATAGATAATATCTGTTTGTAATTCCTTCGTTGATTAGGATCTTTTTGATTTAGAGACGATCTTTCCTTGGTTTTAACAGAAACTATAGAATCGTATAGATATTCACAAGTCTCTTCATCTACAGCTGCTCCCCTTACAAAGTTCCAGTAACATTTATAGTAAGCCAGAAAATTTTCAGTTAAGAAAATACTTACAAATTCATAAACACCATATTTATACTTACCATCCAAGCCTTTTTGTTCATAAAAATCTTCTTGTCGAATTAAAAGCGCTTGGAGCGAGTTATCTAAAGACTTAGCAACTTCATCGTCTTGCAATATAAAACTTTTATCTACTTCAGAATCTGTTACTCCAACTAAAAATATAATCTCATCTTTATCTAATAGAGACTCTAGCCTCTGATCTCCTTCTGCTTCTTCTGCATTACGAGCAATTTTTAATTTCTGTAAACCTATTTTAATTAATCGTTCTTTATCTTCTTGTAACCATTCTTTTATCTGAGATTCTAAACGTTTGATCTGTGACAGCTTGAAATCGATTTCTCTCTTGTTTGACTCTTCAGCTTCCGCAATTAATCGTTTTTTTTCTTGCTCGATAGTACTAACTTGTTCCTCAGCTTCTTGAAATTCTTTCTCAAGTTTTTGTTGGCAATCATATTCATAATTATTGCGGCCACGATGGAAGGTAATGATTGAGTAATAAATTGCCAAAAATCCTATGAGAAGTCTCCCCATCTTGGAGAAAAGTAAAATAGGCAATATTACACTCAGGAAAACAATAATTACGAATTTTTGTTGATGGGGTGGTTGTTGCCTATTTAAGTATCTAAAAAATGAGAATAGTTGTTTGAAGTCCGCATCTATAACTAACGGTAAATATCTACAAAATTTGTCAAAGGAAAATGGTGGTGGGGGAGATGTTAGCCTTTCTTTTCTCTTATCTCGGTCGTGGATAGCCGAAGAAAGATATTCTTCCATTAAAAATAATTCTTCTTTTTGGCGTGTAAGTTCAGAAGTAAAACTTACTGCCGTTCCAGAATTTTGCTGTTCTAGTAAATCAAAGTATTCTTGAATAATATGTGTACGGAGACCCTCGTTACAATCCATCGTTTTCTTCCAACTTCTCTACAAATTTAGACATTTTAATATCGCCAACAAGAGAGCTTAACTTAACTGAACCAACTCTAATTTTCTCCTTGGAAGCTATCAACTCCCGTAAATAGCAATAGTAATCATCTTTTTTTAGCTTTTCTAGCCCTGGCGAACGTGCTTTGGCTCCTTTAGAAACATAATGGCAATAGTTAAGCGCTAAATCCAGACTTTTTATTTCAAGCTCAGTAAAATCAAACGGCTCCCCATTAGACTGACGTACTTTTCTTATAATATCTAAAACTTCTTGGGCATGATGGGGGCGCATTCTTTCCAAAGAACTGTATTTTTCAGAAATCCATTTCAGAAGACCTAAAAAACTGTCTTTTTGCGTTTTCTGAGTAGGCTGCTCTATTTGAATAACTTGGGTAAGATTTTCAACCTTTATGTCATTAGCAGTAACATTCTTAAAAATGCTCTGCTGAACTGGCTGGGGGTTAGGGCGATCGCTCATATTTTGGGGTTGCTAAAGCCAAATGACCGAAATTGAGGCTGTAAACTCTGTTGTAGCCGATATGACCGAACTTGGCAATTGCTGGCCCAGCATGGTAGAAATAGCCCACCAGTTTCATTCTTTCTCCCCCTGCCCCCTGCTCTCCGGCCATCAGCGCTGAGGGGAAATTTTTGCCTGGATGCACTAGATTTAGATTATCTTTAGCACAAGGATTTCAGTCAATCCCAGAAGAAACGAGGTGGCAGATACTCAGCCTGGAGAAAGCCCAAATTCAGAGATTCAGCAGGAACTGCTGAAGAATATCTCCGTAGGTAATAACCTGACTACTGGAAACATTTCACAACAGAACATTACCCACATCGGAACCCAGATTGTAAATCTGGGCAGTATGCCTCCATTAGTGGAGCCGCCACAGCTTAACCTTCCGATTGATGAACTGGTGCAACAGGTGCGTCAGAGCTACTACTACAGAATCCAGTCTGAGTGTGGCAATATGCGCTTGCTAAATAAGCAAATCCCCATCGACAACCTCTACACCGATGTTTACATCCTCGAAGAACTCCCCCATCAGCGCTTTGCCGATATTTCTGAGCGAGTGCGGGAGTTCGACCCCACCGCTGATGACTTCGATCGCTTTTATTTAGGTAAGGTGCGCTATGAACGAGTGCCTGGACTAGATATTGTTAAACAGGGCTACAAGCTAATGTGCTTGGGGGCACCTGGATCGGGTAAGACAACCTATCTGTTATATGTAGCAATTCAATCCAATCAGGGGGAACTGCTACCTGACCGAGTTCCTGTATTTATTCGTCTCATTGAGTTTGCCGAGCGGCTCGCAGAGCAGCCTGAGTTAAGTCTGCTAAACTACATTGAGCAGCTATTTTGTGCAGAAAACGTCGAACATCCGAAGGCAGCAGAAATACTGCTCCAAGAGGGTAGAGTTCTGGTACTCTTAGATGGTTTGGATGAAGTACCCAAAGCAGACAGTAAATCTGTCCTAACTCGAATTCGAGAATTTTGTCGGACATATCATAAAAACACCCTAATTGTCACTTGTCGTACTAATGCCCTCGACTACAGCTTTGGGAATTTGGGGTTCACTGAAGTTATAGTAGCGGACTTTAACCAAAAGCAGATTGAAATATTTGCCCACAAGTGGTTTATGGCATTTGCCAGGAATGACACAGAAGCTGGGAAAGCCAGAGCTAAGCAGTTTATTGAAAAGCTCCAGCAGCCTGAAAATAAGCGCATTCGTGATTTAGCCGTCACGCCGATTTTGCTCAATCTCACGTGCCTGGTGTTTCAGGATATAGGTAACTTTCCCTCAAACCGAGCAAAACTATATCAGCAAGGGCTGAACACTTTGCTAAAGGAATGGGATTCTTCCAAAGGTGTTCAACGGGAAGAACTGTATGGCAACCTATCTGTCAAGGATAGAGAAAGGCTATTAACTCATGTTGCATTTACTACTTTCACCCAGAACCGTTACTTTTTTGAGCAGACTGAAATCGAGGAATATATTAATGGCTATCTTCGCACGTTAAACGCTAATCAAGAGGATATATCCCAACAAGATAGCGAAGCAGTGTTAAGATCGATAGAAGTGCAGCATGGACTATTGGTAGAACGAGCCAGGGAAATTTATTCATTCTCGCATCTGACCTTTCAAGAATATTTTACAGCCAAGGATTTTGTTAATAGTTCTGGTCAACAAAATTGGATAAATTTAGCTACTTATGTCAATCAAAAGCGTTGGCGTCAAGTCTTTTTGCTGGCATCAGGGATGATGCCGAGTGCTGATGCCTTGTTGTTAGCAATGAAACGCGAAATTCAAAAAATTTTAGCTTCAGATAAGGTCTTGCAACAGTTTACAGAGTGGCTACAACAAAAATATAGTTCCATAAATGTTCCTTGCAAGCCAGCGGCTATTAGATTTTTTTGCTTTTCCCTTGGCTTCAACGTCGATTTGCACCTCGATCTCGATCCTTCACACCCTATATATTTTGACCCTGCTCCTTATCCTGATTTGGCTGCCGACCTCGATCTTGCCTACGCTCTTGAAGTTGCTCTTAAAAATTCCCGCACCCACGACCAGTCTGATATGTCAAATGTAGATCTTGATACTGCCCGCAAGTATATGCTTAACCTTAATCCAGAGCTAGGGGAAGTACTGCAACAACTAAAAAACCAGCTACCTGACCAAAAAGGTGACCAGGAAATATACAAACAATGGTGGCAAATTAATGGTAAAGCCTGGATTGAACAATTAAGAAATGTAATAATTAAATATCGCTATATTGGTCATGATTGGCAGTTCAGCAACAAGCATAAAGATAGGGTTCAGGAGTATTACGATGCTAACAAATTGCTGGTGGATTGTCTCAATAGTAGTTTTGTACTAAGTGATGAGGTAAGACAAGAAATTGAGGAAAATTTGTTGTTTCCAACTGCTGAGATAGGGAACTAAAGCAATGAGCATTCATCAAGCAATCTTCCTATCTAATATCGAAAATAAAAATGTTTACTACATTTAGTTTAGCCCTAATATATACTATAGCCCGCTAGCAATTTACTGTTGGCATTAATTTAAAATATTATGTATTTTTATAATCCAAATTTATTTGAAAATTTTTTATTCACCGCATAGAATGCAGTTTATGAGCGCTGACGCGCCGATATTAACAGTAGATTTCCCGATTTATTGTTACCTAAAATGAGCCACTTTTCCACGATAAAAACTACCCTGTCCAATCGACAAGCGCTTCAAGAAGGACTCAAAGCTCTTTTGGAGAAAATAGGAATTACTCCAGAGATTGAAAGTCACGAAAATCCAGTACCTCTGATTAATGGGTACGATACCGCCGATCGACAAGAAGCCAACATTATTATCCGACGCACACAGCTACAAGGCTTAATTGACATTGGCTTTCGCTGGAATCCTGCTCAAAACTGCTACGAAGCAGCGATCGATCCTTGGGATTTTAACAGAAATCTTCTAGGCAATCATTTTGAAAATGTGGAAGATTTTCTAGAACAAGTGCAAGTAGCACATAACGCCGCTTTCATCAACATCCACTATCCCGCACATCTTTGGTCACAAGAAACCATCACCGCATCAGATGGAACTATGACCACCACTCTCACCAAAAAAGTTGACCTTTACGCTTAGATAAAACTAATGTCAGAACCAACCAAAATCAAGATTACTCAACGCAAAGGACAACCATTAGAAGTGGAAGTCCTCAACGTAACTGGCGATTCTTGCACAGAAATAACAGCACCTCTCAATCAACTTGGTATTTCTCAAACTCAGCTAAAAGAGGAATATTTTGAGTCATCCGTTTCTGTAGATACAACCACTGAAATCCATCTCTAAATCAGAATTTCTTTGCTGCTACGGGATTGGGCTATTTACCAATCCCTATTTTCTTACGGGCTTTCAAATATGTTTGATACCGACCAACTTTGTATTTGGCTGAGGGCTGGAATCGCTACCGTTACGGTCGATACTCCAGCCGCTTCTGAACCCGCCCTAGTCGATAAAATTGTAGTAGATTTACACCAACGCTACAAAACCATTCTCCAATGGGACTGCGGACATCAATTTCTGACATTGACTCCAGTAACCGAGAGAAATATCATCACTAGAATCGATAAATCTACTACCAATGGAGTCAAAGTTGAAGCTCATCCTATCGTGACCTTCATCAAGCACCTGGAAAGCCTCATCAATGAAGACGCCAATCCAACTCTGATTATCGCGAAGGATTTCCTAGAATTCATTGCTAAACCCGATTCGAGGAGAGATTGGATTAGGTTGGCTCAAGATTTGTTCTTTGACCTCAAGCGTTCTCCGCATCGCTTGATTCTGATCCACCAAGGGTTAAACATTCCTAACTACTTTAAAGATTTAGTTTGGGAAATGTCTAATCCACTGCCTAATGAATCGGAAGTAGAACAAATTAAGCAACACAAACTTGCCAGCCTTGGTGCTAATGCCAGACAGAAAAATATTACCTTTGAGATGACCTTGTGCGATCGACAGCTTGGACATCTCACTCGTGCTTTGCAAGGAATGACCCCAGAAGGGATCGAGGATATTTTGCAAGTAGCTGCCATCTCTCACCGGGGCATCAATCCTCAAGCAATTGACCAAATGCTTGAAATTAAAAAGCAGCACTTGGCAGCTAAAGGTGTCAGCTTTGCACCACCACCCGACGTACCAGTTCAGGGACTTCCAGCAATTACCACTTGGGCTACCCTACAATTACCGCTGTTAGACAGCACCGCCCGCGCTGCCCATAATCTGGAAAAGCCCTCAAATATTCTCTGCGTGGGCGTTTCAGGTACAGGCAAATCTCTGTCTGTGAAAGCTTTAGCAGCTAGTTGGGGCATTCCCTGTCTCACTCTGGATATGGGGAAACTGATGTCCAAAGAACTCGGAAGTAGTGAAGCTAACCTGAGAAACATTTTGCAACAAGCAGAAGCACTTGCACCTTGTCTGCTTTGGATTGATGAAATGGATAAGCAGCTAACTCAACGTTCCTCTGATACCGATGGGGGTACTACCGCTCGTATGGTAGGAACATTGTTAACTTGGTTAGAAGAGAATAAGGCGGATGTCATAGTCGCCGCGACAGCGAATCGTCCTTGGGGATTTTCTAAGGAGATGTTGCGAAGATTCAAAGTGTTTTATGTGGACTTGCCCGACTGCCAAACTAGAGCAGAAATTTGGAAAGTGCAGTTGGAACATTATCTGATTGAAGCAGAAAGTGAATCTATTCAGCTATTAGCAGAAAACTCTGTTAGTTATACTGGGGCTGAAATTCGTAACATTGTCAAAGAAGCTGCGACTGAGGCATTTGCTAATGGTTTTCCCAGAGTGGTAAATTGCTTGAGCTTGGTAGCCCTCCTCAACCGCAAGCCCGCCCAGTTTCGCAATGATACGGAAGAACTCGAAGCCCTGCGCCAATGGGCTACATCGGGTGGGGCGGAACTAGCAGCGCCGATTGAGCAGCTGGGTCAAGTCTTAAACCTCGATCGCAATGGTAATATTCAAAGGGAAATTTCCTGGCAATAAACGCCAATTTTCCACGCTTCTATCAACATACCACAATCTCATCAAAAAAGCTCCCAGCTTTCCACAAAAGCTTGGGAGCTTTTATAGGATGAAAAACATGAAAAATCGTCGTTACCGATTTAACCGAGCCACTGGCAAAATTTACCAAGAGAGTTACAGCAGTTTGATAGAGATTCCCGACTATTTGGATGCTGTTATTCTCCATGCTACTCCCCCAGTCTACGGACAACCATTTCCCAATCAGCCTGCTCAGAATTGGATTAATCTGTGCTTTTTGGATCGCGAACTTTCTTGGAGTTTTGCTTTGCTCAACAGTGGGCAATCTGAGGCTTTACGACCCTTTCTCAATTACAAAACTCAACAAAAGGATTTACTCAATTATCTCACTCGCATTAGTTTAGTTCCCCAGCGATCGAGAAGTGGAAACCATTGGTATGCTTATGCTTTTGAAGCATTACCTTTACCCGACAGGGTAAATCCCTTAGAAATTCTTCATGGCCACTCAGGATTACCTTTGATTGACCCAAATATCTCACTTGATTTTCCTGAACCGGAGAGCGATCTGCAACAACTAAAAACCCTTAACTCTCCTCAAGTTGAGGTCAAGTTTTCCGACAGCCGAAGCAATTTTCTTAATTGGTATTAATCAAGTTTACTACTGCCATACTACAGAAGCGAGGTATGGCAGTTTTTTATAAGAATTAATTGCGCTGACGCGCCACTAAAAATGGTTCACAGCGTCTCCCAAAAAAACAAATGTATCTCACTAATTCTCCCGAATACTTTAACTCAAAAACTCTGCCCAGAAAACGGTTAACTGCTCAAGCACTTTCCAACTTACTTAAATGTCCTGTTTGGGATGGAGCCTACCCACAATTTCTTTTGAAACGAACTGGCGAACTATGGCTGCAACAGTTATTCGATGGCAATTTGCCAACTATCTTATTTCTGGACTTTTCGCAGAATGTTAATTATCGAACACTGTTAAAACTGCTAGAAAAGTTCCACAACAAGCAAGTGAAAATTACTGTCTTAGCCTACATTCCCAAAACCATTCAAAGCGGCTCTGTTCCTGCCACAATATTCAATTTTTAGACCTTGCCCTCCGCCGTCTTAAAACAGCTTAGCCCCAAGATTTATCTTGGGTATTCCATGAAAGTCCCCTGAAAGATTAAAGATTTTTAAATTGTTATGAACTATCTGCGCCTCAATGCAGAAGATTTATTCCACCTGGAAACTTCAGGATGCCTCTATTCCCGTGAAATCATTAACCCAGTATCGGCCCAAGCCAGATGCTTGGGCGAACAATTCCATTTAATTATGCAGCAATCATTAATGGATATAACCATTGATTCGCTGCTCGATAACCATCCTCAATTAAAGCAATGGTTCTCCCAGTTGCAATTGTTAGCTCCCGAAATATGGAGCCAAGAAACGAATACCTGGAAGACTCATTCGCATCGGAGTGAGTATTTCTATGACAACGTAATTCTCGTCTCTAATTTCGACCTGCTTATCTATGGATACGAGCAACTCGAAGTTGTTAACTGGACAACAGATACCCAGTTTAATTTGACACAAGAAGATTGGTATTGGAGAACTCAGTTGGATTTGTTCCTTATGGCACAAACTGATACCTATTACCCCGAACAAATTCGACTTACCTACTGGCTTCTTAACTACCCAACGCATCCCATCAAAATTTCTATCCACTACTCTTCTCAAGCTTTGTTAGCTTTCAAAACCCAACTGGCTCAAACTCTGTCCAAGCTTTCAGTCGTGTTATCAGAAGTATCTGTAGCAAGTGGGAACAACGGAAATAACCAGCATGACCAGAATCCTTTATCTACATTAACACTTGGCGATTGCACGCAGCCGCAATTGTGTCCCAAAGAAATCGCAGTTCCAAAGCCTGTTCCAGAAGCCAGCGCCACAGGAGAAGACCCTCTGAACCAATTTCTTTCAGGGAAATTATCGCTCAAAGAATACATAGACTCCGTTCCCGAAGTGGAGCTTTAGATTGCACAAACCATGACTTCCATTACTCAAATCAACTGCCAAAAGGTTCATCTAGGAGATGGATGGCATTTAAATGTCCTCTCCAAATCTATCGCCACCATCACCGATTCAAAAGGAAATAGGAAAACATCGTACTTCGGCTTCAATACTAAAGAGGAAGCTGCACAATTTATGGCACAACATCGCTCGCAAGTATCAGCGGCGATAGTTAGAGAAAGCCAACGACTCTCCCAGTGTGCTTGGGAATGCAAAGTTTGGCAATGTCCGACTGAACTAATTTTGTCGCAATTCAATCAACAACAACCATAATTTGCCTGTTAAGATAGCCATTTTCCGAATTAAAAAGGCTGTATTTGATCTAGCCTTTTTTTACTCAATTTATTCTTTAGAGAGCGCTGACGCGCCATATAAAGGTCAATGAGAATACATTTGTACCATGAGTTCTATCGATAACGAAACCAAACTGCGTCGTGCAACTGAAAAACTAATTCGCTCGATTCGATTAGCAATTCAAGAAGCTACTCCCAAAGAAGCTTTGGCTGTCTGGAAATTGATGAAATCCCTAGAAATTCGGCGAAATACTCCCAATCTCACTGATGCACAAGTAGGAACTTTGTTAACTATGCTTGCCAAAGAATCCGGTGCTGATATTATTGAGGCGGAGTTGAATTCTAACTCCTCAATTACCCTAACTCCAACTCAGTTTGAAGAACCTGCGCTTGCTAGCTCTAACAATCGCAAGGGAAACAGCCGATAATTATGGCCGAAAAAAAGGGGGGAAAGCCTCCCATTTCAATGGGAATCATCAAAAAAATTTTCCGAATTAGAGCTTCCACCCTTTCAAGGCAGAGCCAATCCTCTCATCCAAAATCTAAAATCCAAAATCGGATGACAACTACGCCAATTAAACCCGTCAAAGAAACCTTAGATGACCTAGAACAACAGCTTGAACTGCTAACACAATATCTAGAGTCAGATAACCCAGAAGAAAGAGCCATAGCTTCAGCAATTTTTGAGGAATTGGAACCTGTTCTAGAACAAAAAATTGATAGCTATGTTGCTCGCATCAATTGTCTCAAAGCTAATCGGGATTTCCGACAATCAGAATCGCAACGCATTGCTTCTTTAGCCAAACAAGATTCGACAGCGATTACATGGCTGACAGATAAGCTTTTGGGATTCATGGAACGCCGTTTAGAACAGTTAGGTGAACGCGGACGCAAGCTAGAGGGAAAACTGAGCAAAGTATCTCTTTGTAATAATGGTGGAAAACCTCAAGTATGGATTAACCCAGAATTAAAGCCTGAAGAATTTCCACATAGATACGTGAAACTTGTTCCCACGCTGGATACTGAGCAACTTAGAGAAGATACAGTCGCTTCTGATACAGGGGAAATCTATGATAGTAACGGTCGTTTGATTGCTAAACTCATACCAAGAGGAAAGCATCTTCGCCTTACTTAGGCTTCATCAATTTGGCTCTTAACTCTGGTTGTCCAGGCTGCTTGTAAGCCTGGACAGTTTTTATACAAATGCCACCTAAATTTTATGCGGTACTAGGAAAGTCAGATACTCTATCTATTGGGGGAAAGAGACAAGGAATTTGGGAATTTATTGAGAAGCAAAATCAACCAAATGGCTGGTTAATTTCTCTATCCAATAAGCCAGCTTTGTTTCCACCGTCACCCATACCAATTTTTTGGGATTGTAGCGCGATTCGTTATAGCCGCCTCAATTTTCCTCAACTTGGAAATTCCTTGGTAACTCCTTTATTCTGCATCAATCAATATCTAAAGCTCAAAGCTAAAGCTGGGGATTTTATAACCTGTCCTGACCACATTCTGTTACCTGGTACTAACTTAGAGTTTCGCCGTCAATTTAACTTAAAATGTGCAAAGGAATTCATCGTTTTAGCCAAAACGCATTTATCGTTCTGCCGACCTTTGGCAACAATTCATGGCGTAAGTATTGAGGAGAGAGCTAGGAACGCGGTTAGGCTGTATGAACTAGGATATCATGCGTTCGCTATTGGAGGTTTAGCCATTAATGCTAGCCAAAAAAATAGGAATATTACAATCATTCGAGCTATCCGAGAAGCCTTACCTCTTAGTTGTCATATCCATGTGTTTGGTTTATGTTCTCCTGATTACTTGAGAGCTTTCGCTCAAATAGGTATCAATTCTTTCGACGGAGGTTCTTGGCTACGGGAAAGTTTCTTAGGGTTCTTCTACGAAGCGAGAGAGAATAAGTTAATCAAGCACAGAGTTCCCCAAAATTTATTAAGTAATTTGGCAATCCCTTTATGTTATTGTCGCATCTGTGAAACCTTAAGAAATTCAGGTATAGAAACTAGAGCGATGGGAAGTCGAGCGGCTAACTTAGGAAGAGCGATTCATAATCTGGGGGAATTGATTAAAATCCATCAGCAAGCCTTTATAACCAAATGATTCATTAACTATCCTAGTTGTAACCATGCGAATCTTTAAACAAGTGAGCTATGTAGAAATGCCACAGGGATGGCAAACTTATGTATTTCCTGTTTACGGCGGTTTTAGGCGCTACAAGCTGCTCAAAACTCTAACGGAACTTGAGCAAGCTAAAGAAAACTGTGTTCGACAAGGGTGGAAAATGACCAATGCAACTTCTTTGGTTAATAAAATGAACTGTTTTTCAATTCAAAATTCATAACTCCCAAATTAAAAAACCAACCTCATGGACTTACTTCTATTTGGGTTTGTGGGTTCGTGTAATTTTGAATGAGAGGATTTTGCTTTTGAATTGTTGAACGCGCTGACGCGCCATTCATGGCGACGTACTGCTATCAAAAGTTTGTCATTATGTCACAAAAAACATCAGCTTCTCTATCCACTTCAACTCCCTTATTTTTGTCAAAAACGATAACCTCTACGCCGCACTCCAGAGAATGTGGTCACACCTCAAACGCCGCAGAAGAAAGGGAGGATAGAGAAAAAGAATGGTATGAACAGTGGGACTACTCTCATATCGGTGATACCGACATCGATTTGCATTATTGATTAATTATGATTCGCCAACAACTCATCTGTGATGTTTCCCCGAACAGCCTGGTAAATTCTTTTGATAATCCAGGTTTCAAAAGCTTGGTTATATTTGATAATCAGGAATACCTGGAAATCCAATTTACCCAAGGCTCTCTGAAACAATTAACAGAAATTATCGCTCATCTGACTCGACTGCAACAGCTTCTCGTTGAGTCGAAAAAACAAGACATCATCACCCAGTTGAACTCCCTAAATTTACCTGTTTTCATTCCCAACAACCCTGAGAAACCTACATCAATTGTGGCTGGTGACTCAGACGAAGAGATTCCATTCTAGTAGCCGAGATTTTTCCTTGATTAGCCATAAAATCAGGGAATTTCTCTGCTCATCATTCGGATCAAAGCGCTGACGCGCCACTTCGGGATTAACAATTTATCCATAAATCAGTGAAAGACAAAGCATCTCAATTAAACCAACCTGTTCCTGAAACACATAGCGCTACTCCAACAGCACTGGAAACTCCAGAAATCGAATTAGAACGGGATGAGTTTGCTGACCCCATTTACCTCGACCCTAATGCCAAATTACCGCGTATCCAGGCATTGCGGGGTACGACTCCCAAACTGTGCGGCTACTTCGTTCCCACTGACCAAATGGCGAAAGCTGGGTGGTTCAATTTTGATGAGAAGTTACTTACTACCTATACGTTCGAGATTACTGGGGTTGAGGAACAAGGGTTTCTCACACCTTCCCCCCGAATGCTGGTGTGTCCTAGAACTCCTACTTTAGCTTACGATCGCAAGGCTAGCAAAGATTCAAAGCAATTGGTAGTTGTGGGGCGTTATTCACCAGAATACAAGGATGAGGAGAATATCGGTAATACTCAATACTTTGAGGTGATCTTGCTTGATGACAAGAATCAACCATTACATCAAGTTCCATTATCCTACCGAGCTAGCGGTGCTAACCAAGCTACCTTCGCTACCCACTGGCAGGCTTTTATCGATGAAATGACGGCTTGCCATGCTATCAGTAACCGCATCGCTGCCAGGGGTAAGAATAATCTTTTCAAGTGCTTGTGTGTATTTTGTTTCACTACAGTACGGGAACTAGCGGGGACAACGCAGAAAAGCCCTGCCTGTAAAGTAGCTAGCCACGAGGTTCCTAGTTTGGAAACTTGGAAGCATTATTTTGTGGGACTCAATCAGGAGCGCAAACAGGAGGTCTGGGAAGCTTTGCAACCTGCTCAGCCTCTGATTGTACCAGGTCTTCCGGGTAACACTAGCTCAATGCCTCAACTGCCACCTGCTCAACCGCAAACTCAGGGAAGTCGATAGGTAGCTTAGCTTGGTTCTTTATCGATTTTGGCTTAGCCAGACACGATATCACCCCTGGTTTCAGCCCACATTTCCTTTATCCATTCTGAGTTTTTGGAGTGGATAAAGCCTTTCATTTCCTACACTAAATTCAACTCACTACCATGAAATTCTCTTGTACTGCCAAGCAATTCAATGCAGCACTCGATACAGTCATGGGTGCAATACCCAGTAAACCAAATCATCCCATTCTTGCTAATGTTCTCCTCAAAGCATCTAACGAAAAATTAGAAATTGGCGCTTTCGACCTCAGTTTGGGTATCACTGCACATTTGGAAGCATCTGTTGAGTTTGAAGGTGCTTTTACACTTTCAGCTAAACATCTGTCCAATATTATTTCCACTTTACCAAAAGAGGAAGAACTGTCGTTTACTATTCGACCAGATAAACAGGAAGCTACATTAACCTGTTCTGGCAAACGCTACAATTTTCGAGGTATGGCGGCATCCGAATTTCCTCAATTACCGACCATAGAGCCATCTACAGGTAATTCTGCTACATTGACTGCCAGTGTCTTAGCGCGTGGATTGAAAACTACTTTGTTTGCCACAGCGTCGGATGAAACTCGGTTAGTTCTTACTGGTGTTAGGCTAACATTGTCAGGAGAGCGCGTGGAATTCGCTGCTACTAATAGCAAATCTCTGGCTGTCGTTAAAGATTCTATCCATACTAATGGTGAAAAACCAGAGCCTCCGCCTGAAAAGAAAACTAAAGGCAAAAGGAAATCTCCAATTCCTGAGTCAAGTAGTTTAGCTATCACTGTTCCCAAAAGTGCTTTGAAAGAGTTGCAGAAGCTTTTGGGTAATCCTACAGAAAGCAAGGATGATTTTCCAGTTGAACTGCACTTCAATGATAGCCAAATTATGTTTAGTGGGGCTAACTTTACTTTGGTTTGTCGCGCCTTGGCTGGCAGTTATCCTGATTATCACCAATTAATACCATCTTTGTGGAGTCGAGAAGTTTCTGTCAGTTCTCAACAAATATTGGCAGCAGTGACTCGTCTTGCTACTTTTGACAAGCACAAAGTTATTCGCTTCGTTCTTAATTCAACTGAACAAGTGGTTTCTCTGTATGTGGAAGGAAAAGATATTGGCTCTGGTGCTGAATCTTTACCTGCTTTAATTAAAGGTGAGGATTTACAAATTGGGTTTGATGCTGATGTTCTTATCCCTGCTATTAAAGCTATCCCTTCTTCTGAGTTGCGTTTTTCATTTAATGAACCCAATTATCCTGCTACTATCAATTTACCGGATAGTACTCTGTCTTCTGCTACAGTTTTAGTGATGCCTGTTGAACTTGGTGGCGAATCTCCAAAACCTGAGCGTTCAGCACGACGGAAGTTGTCTTCTGAAACTTCACCAGGAGAAATTAAAGAATCAGAAGTAATTGAAGATGAAGCATTGTCAGATGAGCCATTGTCAGCACCAATTATGGAAATAGAATCAACAACAGAAGAAGCAAAAGAAGCTGACTTAGAACTGGCTGCACTGCCAATGTAAAGCACAGGTGACTGCTAGGGTATGTTTTCTGAACTTTTTAGGGTATCTTTTCTGAAAAATATACCCTAAAAAACTATGGCCGATGGGCTAGAACCATTTCTATATATAGTAGATAGAAGGCTTTCGCTGGCTACCAGGAGTTTTTAGGGTATAAAAACTCGATTTTATACCCTAAAAGGCTATACGCTATGAGCCAGAACCATTGCTTTATATGGTATATAGGAGGTTTTGGCTGGCTAGATGAAGTTTTTTAGGGTACAAAAATCGGTTTTTATACCCTAAATTTAGGGTATGTTGTCGCTGAAACATACCCTAAAAAATTTTGGGCCATGAGCTAGAACCGACTCTTATATAAGGGTGCTAGGTATTATTGCTCCCATTGGGCTGTTTTTAGGGTATATAAACCTGAATTTATACCCTAAATTTAGGGTAAGTTTCGACGGCTTTTGTACCCTAAAAGGCTATGGACAGTGACTTAGAAAGACTGCTGGATGCCGCTTTGCAACTACCTCGCCCGGATTTGGAGAAGTTGCACGCCATCATCGGTGGATTGCTGGAAGCAACTGAGCGGTCAAATCAGCCGATACCAGGGGAGAGACGGGGCAGGATTGAGTGGAAGACGATACCCAATAAGAAGCAGGGCAAAGAATATGGCCCTTATCCTTATTTAAGGTATTGGAAAGATGGAAAGCTCAAATCTAAGTATTTGAAAGATTTACCGTCTCATTTCAACGAGCCTTAATTAGGGTACAAAATCTGCCAAACATACCCTAAATCCTCAATTTTGCATTTTAAATTTTGAATTGTTATGTATCAACCATTTCACCAAAAGTACCGCCCGCAGATTTTAGCTGATTTAGTGGGTCAAAATGCGATCGCAACTGCCCTTACCAATGCTATCAATTCTGGGCGCATTGCGAGTGCCTATCTGTTTACTGGGTCAAGAGGGACTGGTAAGACCTCATCTGCCCGCATTTTAGCCAAATCCCTCAATTGTTTGGAAACGGATAGCCCTACAGCGTCTCCTTGCGGTCGCTGTTCCTCTTGTCGAGACATTGCTCATAGTGCTGCTATCGATGTGTTAGAACTCGATGCAGCCAGTAATAATGGGGTTGACCAGATTCGAGAAATCTGCATGGGGGCGCACTTGACTCCAGTGCAGGGTCGCTATAAAGTATATACGATCGACGAAGCTCATGGATTGAGTGGTGCAGCGACTCAGGCTCTTTTGAAAACCCTTGAGGAACCCCCTCCCAATGTGGTGTTCATCCTGTGTACTACGGAACCTCAAAAGTTACCAAATACTATCATTTCTCGCTGCCAACGCTACAACTTTCAACGCATTAGTTTGGATGCTTTGGTCGCACATTTGAAAACCGTTGCTGAAGTTGAGGGTGTAGTAATTGATGAAGTTGCTATGGGTTTAGTGGCACAATTAGCTACAGGAGGGTTACGGGATGCGCTTTCGTTGTTGGAACAGCTTAGTTTACTAGAACAGCCAATCACAGCCCAGTCAGTATGGGAGTTGGTGGGTGCTGTACCAGAGCAAGAATTAGTGGAATTGGTAAGAGCGATCGCATCTGATGAAGAATGGGATACTATCAATATAATTCGCACCATCCTCAATTCTGGTAAAGAACCATTGGTGGTTCTTCAGAATTTAATTGAATTCTACACCAAAATGCTGATTGCTCTCACTACTACTGATAGTCAGAGCGATTCATTGTTATTAGAAGGAGCATCGAAAGAATGCAAACAATTAGCTATCTCGTTGGGTCGCAGTACCATTTTAGCTTCTCAACAGCATCTGAGAAATTGTGAAGCCCAAATCAAATCTTCTACCCAAGCTTGGCTATGGTTAGAAGTTGCTATTTTGGGATTACTACCTGGTGCTATGCACAGTGTGGGCAATCCCCAGGTCAATGCTACATCGCAAGTAATATCCACAATTGGAACATCACAAATAGCTTCACCAACGTCTGCTGGGGTTCCTAATAGTAACATCTGGCAAACTGTGCTAGCTAAAGTTCCTCCGGCGCTTAAAGTGTTGCTTTCTCAACATGGCTCATTGGCTAGTTTCTCAGAGGACACTGCTACTGTATTTGTCAAAAGTGCTGCTTTGAAACCAAGGGTGGATAGCCAAATTGCTGCGTTGGAATCAGCATTTAGTTCTGTTACTTCTAGACCGATTAAAGTTTCTGTGTCTAGCTAAATAGTTTCTTGATTTTAGCTGGGGAAAATAATTAGCTCGTGTCCCGTGGTATTAGTTATGTAATCTCATTTTATCTGTTACATAGATAAGGAATAGATAAGAAGAGAAATATCTATGTCTCCTCCAGAGAGGTGAGAGCTTACATCTGCGTTTATCTGCGTTTATCTGTGTTTCATCTGCGGTAAAATAATCCGTTCTATTCTCATCAAAAACCTGATATTGCTCTTAGATTACCAATGCGTACCGGACATAGTATTACAACATTCCCCACTAAATCAAGTATATTATACTGGGAGCCTGTCTATGGCTCTCAAGCTGTCATATTCTCTGGCTTTCTTCTAGGCAAATTTTGCTAGTTTCCATAAATAAGGACAAGGTTAGTTTTACCATACTATTGTACAATAGCAATCCCAATACTTGAGAAATTAGCTAATATAATAGTATGGGATTGGTAGATTTAGCGATCGCAAATTTCAAATAGGTGTTTTCATGCCACAATATTTCCAATATAGTTTATTTCTGCAACAAGAAGAAGAACTTCAATCCAACATTGTTCTGCTCGATAACCCCCAATTTCCTCAACTTCTCCAAGGGTGGAAACAAGCTAAAAGATTTGGGTTTGATTTAGAAACTTTTGGCAATTCAGGGGAACCAGACAGCGCTCTTGACCCCAATACTGGAGAAATTCGCCTGATTTCTATAGCCGTTCCTATAGATAATAGGGTGCGGGTGTTATTAATTGATAATGGTTTCTATAATGAGCAAAGAGCAGAAATCGAACGACAACTTCAGTCGTTGGGATTCTGGGAAACTTTGGCAGAAAGATTAGCTAATCCAACGGTGGAAGTTGTGGGTCATTCTTTGGATTTTGAACAACAGTGGATGTTGGCGAAGTATGGCTTTAAAATTCGCTGTATCCGCGATACTAAGTTGATGAGTCAGGTATATTGGGCTGGTTTAGATCCTTGGCTGGATAAAGTTAACAATAAACCGCATTCTTTGGCTTATGTTTGTCTGCGTCTTGGCATTGATATAGATAAAACGGAACAAAAATCTGAATGGGGTTGGGGAGATAAGGGGGGTGGGGAACTGAGTAATAACCAGTTGAATTATGCAGGTTTAGATGCTGAAGTAGTTCTGCAAGTACATGACAGACTTGAGCCTTTATTGAAGAAAATAGGTGTGTGGAATTCCTATCTGGCTGAATGCAATGCTTCACCTGCTTTTGCACAGATGGCTTATTATGGAATGCCTGTGAATGAGGCGGTTTTGAATAGTGTTACCGTGCAGTATGAAAAGGCTTATCAGGATTTGCTGAATAAGTTGGGTTCTACTTTTCCTGAAGCGGTTTCTTATCTCTATTCAAGTAAGGAATTACCGAAGTTGATTAATGGTAAATTTAAGTTGAAGTTAAGTCAGGTGAATGCTGATTCTTTGAGTAAGTATTGGGATATTCCAGAACTTAGGTTGATTTCGGTGATTAAGACTACTAAGACTTATCTGGATTATTTGGCTAATCTCAAGGAATCTTTGCGGGATGGATATGTGCGTTCTCGTTATACGCAAATTAATCGGGCTGCTTTTGGACGCAGTAGTAGCCAACACCCTAATTTGCAAAATCCTCCTAATCCTAGTAATTTCCCTAGCGAGTTACAGGCTTATAATTTGCCTGCGATTAGAACGGTTTTCGTGGCGCATCTGGGTACTAGCTTGATTGTTTCTGACCTTTCTAAAGCACATACTAGGATTGCTTGTGAGGCTTCTGGGGATAGTGAGTTAACTAAGCGGTTGAATTCGGATACTCAAGAAATCTTTTGCTCGATTGCTGAGGCGATCGCATTTATTCAAGGTCTCGGTTATGATTGGACTGAGGATAATATTCGCCTCTGGGTTAAGGATAAAACCCATGCTAATCATCAGACGGCGGCGATGTTGCGGGCTGTTAGTAAGAACGTGCATTATGGGTCGATGAATTTGCAGGGTTTTAAGACGCTTCAGAAAACGATTAGGACGGGTAGTGGGATTAGTTTAACTGATAAGGAGGCGCAGTCGAGTCAGTCTGGTTGGAAGAGAACTTATGCTGGTGTTGCTGCTTTTTGTCAGAAAATTATTAAAGAGGCTAGTTGCACTTTGCCGTTGGTGTTGGGGATTGAGGGGATTAAGGGGCGTACTAAGTTTGGATTGGGTTATGTGCGTTGTTTGACGGGACGTGGGGTGTTTCTTCCTTTGTATCCGCAAGAGTTTGGGAAAGGTGCGTCTGTTTCTGTCAGAGGGCCGGATGCGACGGCGGCTTTCTGGACGATGGCGGAGGCTGATATCATTAAGATGGCTTTGGGTGAGATTATCGATCGCTTTGATTGTCATCCTGAGTATGGGGCGCATATTGGGAATATGGCCCATGATGAGGTGGATGCGATCGCACTCTCTGATTATGCTGTTGAGGTGGCTGCTGTTATCCAAAGTTCGATGCGTTGGGCGATGAGGCAATTTATTCACAGCATTCCGGTGGATGAGGGGGAGAGTGCAGAAAGTTTGATTTGTGCTTCTTGGGCGCAGAAATAAGAGAAAAGCTACCTGGCAATTGCTGGGTAGTTTTTTTCAATGCCATGAAAATATAATATTTAAAAGCCATAAAGTAATGACCTGATCCCTGGTATATTTTCGCCAACATTCGCAAAATTTGAATTTCCTTGAAATGCACACCAATAGCCTTAAAAATATCGAGAGATTTCCGCAAAGACTCCAGTGCTTCTGAATACCGCTTAAGTTTAGCTAAACTTTCTCCTAAATTATATAAAACGATTCCTTGCCCAGCAATATCTCTAATCTCTAGTGCAATTTTTAACCGTTGTTGATAAAACTCAATTGCTTGCGGGTAGTCACCTAAGCAATAATAGGAGATTCCCAGATTTCCAAGTGCTTTTCCTTCTCCATTACGATCGCCGATTTCTCGTGTAATTGCTAGCCGTCGCTGTTGATATTCAATAGCTTGACAGTGATTTCCTAAAGAATCATAAACAGTTCCTAAATTGCCTAGTGCTATTCCCTCACCAGCACGATCACCGATTTCTTGTGTAATTTGTAACTGTTGTTCGTAAAATTTAATGGCTTCGGAGTAATTGCATAGTTCATTATAAATACAACCTAAATTACCCAGCGCCGCAGATTCTACTTTGGGGTTACCAATTTTACGCGAAATTATTAAAGCTTTTTTAAAATATTCAGTAGCTTTGGCATATTTTCCTATACAAAAGTAACAAATTCCTAGATTGCCCATTGCTCTAGCTTCTGCTTCAATGTCGCCATTGTTTTGGACAACAATTAGGTCTCGATCGTGATATTTAATTGCTTTTAAGTAATTGCTCAAATAATACTGTGCTATTCCTAAATTACATAAACAGTTGCCTGCTAATTTTACGTTTCCAATTGCTTGTGCAATTTTCAAAGACTGCTGAGTATAGGTAATTACTTCTGAGTACTTACCCATAAAAATATAAGTAGCAGCAAGACTAATTAATACAGTGGCTTCAGCTTCTCTATCACTGATGTTCCGTGCCTCAGTTAGATTTTGTAAATGATAATTAATTGCTATATCGTAGTTGCCCAGAAAAATATAAGCGTTACCCAACCCTGTCAAATAAACAAGCTTTACACGAGGATCTGCTTGGCTTAAAAGCCTATTATAGAGATAAATTTGTTCTCTATAGTAGCCCCAAACAGCAAGTTGCGAATGCAACTCTTGATTGGGAATACTGTTAAGACGTATTCCAATAATTTTATTAGCTTGTTCTTGTGCATCTACTTCACACAGATGGTACGACGCTTCCAAATATCCGCGAACTTTTTCTAAATTTGAAGCAGCTATGGGTGGCTTGTACTTGTGAAGCCAGTTTTTTACCGCTCTATAATGAGCACGTTCCCAAGGACGAATCTTAGTACTATCCTGTGCTGCCAAACTAGCTTCAACCTCAGCCAGTAGTTGTTGGCCATCAGCCGTTAAGCCAAATTCCTGAGTAAGGGATCGAGATTGAGGATTTGTATCTAATTCGGCAATGTCATTCGTCATGCGATCTGCGTCAGTTTGTCAAATCTTGTGCTGGTAAGTTGTGTTCCTCCTCAACCAGCATCTGCTTTTCATATATCCTCAGTTTAGCCCTAAGTTCGTGACAATCTTGGCTCAGCGGAATGCCTAATTTGGTAGCGATCGCCAAAGCCTGGTCACAATACTCTCTTGCCTGTGCTGGTTGTTCTAACTTCTGATGCAACTCTGCTAGACTCCTAAGTACCATCGCTTCATTAGACCGAAAGCCAATTTTTCTGCTAATCTCTAAGGCTACCTGCAAATGTTCCAGCGCATCTGCATATCGCTCAAGTTGTAAGAGTACCGTCCCTAAGTTACCTAACATGGTGGCGTCCCCACGCTGGTTTTGCAGTTCCCGTGAAAGATCTAAGCTTAATTTGTAGAAGTTGGCTGCCTGCCCATATTTCCCCACACAAAAGGCTATATTACCCAAATTCCCTAGCGCAATTCTTTCTTCATCCCGGTCTTTAAGCTCCCAGGCGATTTCCAAACTCAGCTGGTGGCACTCAATTGCTTTTGGGTAGTTTTCTAGACCTATATAAGCACTACCGATCTGTCCAAGAATTTTACCCTCACTGCCACGATTTTGAATTGACTGGGCGATCTTCAATGCCCGTTTGTGGTATTCAACCGCTCTGCCATAGTCACCCAGATCGTCGTAGATCAGCCCTAGACCAGTGAGTGCTTGACTTTCGCCACGACGGTCTTGAATTTGCATGGTAAGCCCCAAACTCTGTTCGTAGCATTCAATGGCTTGAGGGTAATCTCCCAAGGCATAGTAGGCACTACCCAAACTACAGAGAGACACCCCCTGGCCTCGGCGATCGCCGATTTCCTTAGCAATAGACAGGCTGCGCTGATGACATTCAATCGCTTTGACAGCATCTCCCAAGGCATTGTAAGCATTTCCTAAATTGCCCAGTGCGTTCCCTTCTCCGTATCGATCCTCCAATTTATGGGCAATCGCCAAATGCTGTTGATGGTATTCAATCGCTTTAGTAAACTGCCCTAGCGCAATGTAGGCATTGGCCAGGTTACCTAAAGCTTCCCCCTCTCCTCGACGATTTTGATTTGCTTGAGCGAGGGTTAAACTTTGTTGATGGCACTCAATCGCTTTGATGTAGTTTCCTAAACTGTAGTAAGCAAGTCCCAGATTGCCTAGAAATGCCTGAAAAGCGCGACTGTCCTCAATATCGCCTAGAATGGCCAAAGCTTGCTGCAAGAATTCAATTGCCTGAGCGTAATTTCCTAAGTAGTAGTGATTGAGCCCGATATTCCCCAAAGCATAGCCCTCCGATCGAATATCTTGGATTGCCCGGGCGACTTCAGCGTGCTGTTGTTGCAGGTCGATAGCCTTAGCATAATTACCAAGGGCGCTATAGGAATTGGCTAAGCCATTTAGACAAATCGTGTCCCAACTTGGACTCACTTTAAATAACAGTCTGTTGTAAAGCGCTATCTGCTCTGAATAGTAGCCCCAAGTTTTGAGTTGGTTGTGGAACTCCTCGTTAGTAGGAGTATTGAGGTGAATTGCTAAAATTTTGCTAGCAGTTCCCCAAGCTTCTACTTCACATAGATGGTGAAAAGCTTCCAAATAACTCTTCACCTTCTCCCGATTAGTTGCTTGAGGCGGCGATTGGTATTTCGTCAGCCAGTTAATGGCAGCTCGATATTGGACTCGTTGCAGAGGCAGAATTTTAGATAATTTTAGAGAATCTGGCTTAATACCTAACTCTGCTAACACAGATTCTCCAGATGGTGTGAGGTCGGCTTGATAAGCCTCAGCGCGATCGTGCTGACTTAGAGCATCATAAGCACTTCTCAAGGTGGCAAGGGAATTTACCTCTAGCGTCAGGTGATGAATTTTCCGTGCGATCGCTAAACTACGGCGCGAATATTCAATGGCTTTATGATGCTCTCCCAAATGCTGATAGGTACGTCCCAGGCTAGCTGAAGCTGACCCTTCCAGCCACAGATCTGAAATTTCCTGGGCAATGGCTAAACACTGATGATGGCATTCCAGCATTTGCTTATAGTTGCCATCATTAGTTTCTATTCTTTGATACACCCAACCTAGACTTAGTAGAGATAATGCTTCCAACCTGCGGTCTGGAATCGCTTTTGCTACGTTCAAGCTCTGTTGGTAGTAATCCAGGGAGCGATCGTAATTGCTTCGGGAGTAATAGAGGCTACCTAGTTTAATCAGCAATTGCGCTTCTGTTTGGCAATTTTGGATTTCTCGCGCTACAGCCAATTCCCATTGCAGGGACTCAAACTCTTGAGTGCTATCCTTTAATGTTTCTGTGTCGCTCTCAGCAGAATTACTCATTTTTCCAATTTAAATTTTTTCACTGAAAGACACCCTGCCAGTTCAAGTACATTATTAAATCTTATGTATTAATTATAACTAATTTTCTACCCATTTGTCCTCTCTTTAGATAGTCTGCTCGTCATTAGCAGCGAGCAAGACCAAATCATCGCTATATAATATCAATTAATAATATATTCCACAATTCCACCATATTTCTATTAAATGAAATATTTGATTTTTAGCAATGGGCATCAAAGCCAACCTCTTATCAATACAACTTGCCAATTTTGGGATAATTTGCCTTTGAGATCGTCCAGATACGATGAATTTTAATAACTCCAAAATCAAGTTATCCCTAAGAAAAGGAACGTTAAATTCCACCCACAGCTTGCAGATAAATTCAGCAGCAACAAAAGCAATATAGTCTGACGATATTCTTCTATCTGCAAGAACTTTTAAAACCGCAGTGTAACTTCGTTTAATTTCCAATTTAGCTTGCTTAGCTCCTTCCATCAGGATGTCTGCATCTACAACGGTGTAGTTATAACCCAATAGAATCAGCTGCAAAGTTGCGCTACGATGCACCGCTTCATCAATACCTTTTTGCTGTAGGCAGTAATTTAAAATAACCTGAGTCCAAACTCCTGCAACTCCTGATTCTACACGAGCGTACCAGCGCAACACCTGATCATCAGAATATAGGATATGTCCTGGCTCTCCAGCAATTAGCACAGTATCGACAAAGGCTGTGCCTATAAGCTCGTTAAGTTGATTTCGTTTATCTTTACTAATATCAAGAGCTCTCCAACAAGGGAGAATATAACAATTGTTTCTTACCCAACCAATAATTTGTTCAAAGTAAGCTCTTTGTTGAGAAACTTCCTCGGAGCTAAACTTTTGTATAATTCGTTTTTCATTCACAATTCCATAAGTTGTAAAACCCTCTATTCCCCATCCAAGAAATTTTTCAACCATTTGCTGAAGTAAATCGAGAGTTGATTGAGCCAGTCCTAATTTCCCTAAGACTCTAACTGCATCATCTGCTATCCCTAACTGGTGGAGAGTCAGTAAAGATACTGGATCGACTACTACAAGTCCTCCTTTTTGAAGTAACGTAAGAGCATCTTCAAATTTTTCATAATTAAAGTCTGACCAGGCATGGATGTAAGATTCAGGCTTACCAACCAAAATTTCCCAAAGTTCAATAGGATTCTTATTAAAGAGGATTGCGAAAGTACCAAAGGGAATTTTTCCTTCTTGATAATCAGAATCAAACTTATTAAAGTTATTCTTCTCCAATTGTAACATATTATCAAGTTTTTTTAGCCACTCTGGATCGATGCCTTCTGCTGTACTTTGAATGTAAGCTACTCTAAATCCTTGGATGTCTGGTAATGTTTCTAATAATCTAAAACTTTGGTTGCTTGCTGCCAAATATTTATTTTGTATCGCAACTATTGTGAAAGCATCTTTACCAAAGCTATCTTCTACTATAATTACCTCATCTCCCAAGGTCTTACCCATTAGCTCTTGGTAAAGCGGCTGACTTTCATTAAGTTCATACTGAGCAAGTTCAGCATCTGGCCTATTATCAATAATATACCACTTCTGAATACCAAACTTATCTTTCAGGAGAACTCCACATCCATTCTCTACACTTTGTATTTCTGAAATATTTGGTTTAATTTTTCTTCCTTCCATGTAGGATATTACGTAAAAAGCATGAATTTTTCCCTGGTTGTAAAAACGCTTCCTTGTTTCATAAATAATCTCGAAAAAATAATTCATTCGCCCTCTAATCTTAAGAAATCGCGCCAGCATCATACAAGTATCAATGGATAAACACTCAATACTGGGATTTGAGTCAAGAAAGCGATCGAGTTCTTCCATATTTCCGGTTAAATAGTTAACTATTGCTAACCGCAATTGCATCACGATATCATTAGGGAAGCGACATAAGTAGTCCAAAGATACTTGGCGACTAGCATCAAGATTACCAATATTCTCATACAAAAATGCAGCCATTTCTGAGACATATTCTAAAGCACCATACTGAGCAAGCAGTTGCCGACAAATTTCTAGTGCGGCTCTATAATTACCTGCGTAGTAATAGGCGGAGAGTAATCTCCCTGTCAGGCAGGTATTTAATGTCTTATCAACAAATTGCTCATAAACTTCCGCAGCGTCACGGTAGTACTTCAAGCTATAAAGCAAATCTGCCAAAGTAATTTGATCTGGATAAGAAGGATTAGCTAATAAGGATGCTTTGGCCTGCTCGATAAATTCCTGAACATTTTCTTCAGGGGCCGTATTTCGTTTGAATCGGATTTGTAAAATTTGATTAGCAACACTTTCTGGATCTTCGTTCATCAATTCTTGCATTATTTTATCAGCATATTCGTACTCTCCTTGTTCCAGCTTTAGCTCAAACTTTAGTTGTTTAGCTTCTCTTTTAAATTCTTCGTGACCTTCATCATGTATAAATTTATCAAGCAAAATTTCTGCTTCTATAAATTGTTTTAATACTATCAAACAACTAGCAGCTAGTAAGTTAGCTTCAGGAGTTTGTGGACATAAAAGAATTTTTTTAAGGTAATTATATGCTTCTAGTTCATTACCTTTTTCATGTGCTAGAAGGGCAAGTTGTTTTATACAATAAGGCTCGTCAGGTTTCTCTTTTAAAGCGATTTCAAAATCGCGGATTGCTTCATCTTGCTTTCCTAGTAGTCTCAAAGCACTTCCTCTATTTATCAAGGCTATTAATCCTATAGGGGATAAATTATCAAAATTAGGGTAAGTTCCACCTAATACTTCAGTGAATAAATCTACAGCCTGTTCCAGATTAGTTTTATTTGCTTCGTTGATCTGTCCGGCAATAATAATAGAGAAATTTTTGGCGATCGGTTCTATTAAACTAATACCTAGAAAAACTTTGACGTTATTTAGGTTCACTTCACCTTGATTGATAGCTGCTTGAAACCATTCTTTAGCTTGGGAATATAGCTTCCGATCTAAAGCGGCTTGTCCCAAAGCAACCAGTACATCGGGATGACTGCTGTAAGCGAACGGAACTCTATCAAGAACTGCTTCGAGTGTATCTGTAGCTGAAGCCATCTGAACTCGGAGGGAATACGCGATCGTATTAGCTGGATTTTTCTGTAGGCTCAGCTGAATTAACTCCTCAGCTTGGATATATTCTCTCTGTAAGAAATAGCCCATTGCGGCAAGAGCAAGAGCTTTATCATCCTCGGGGTTGTGCTGTCTAGCTCCTAGAAAGGCGGCGGCAGCTTCAGGGATCTGCTCCAGCCCCAAATTAGCCATACCAATATTGGCAAGTAGGCGATACCTAACAAGAGAATCTGACTTATACCAAATTTCTGTTTTTAGATCTGTCAGATAAGTTAAGGCTTCTTTAGATCGACCTTGCCGAAGCAGTTTGCAACCATACTCAATTCGGTTATGCCGCTCATCATTCAGATTAATAGAGGTGCTGGCATTAATTGACGGAATAAATCTTTGGATCGACGCTGTTACTAACTCTTCAATGTTTCCATAAGGCGTGGCTCCTGAAATTTGTTTAGCGTTATCTTCTACGAAGATATCTAATTTTGCCAGAATCTCAAAAGCAAATGCGCTTGCATGACGTGCCGCCATTTCTTGAGAACTAAAAGCATCTGCTTCAGTTCTATCGTCAATCAAGTCAGAAATTCCCCGAATCACGATCGCAGACACTTGCTGGTTCATGCGAACCGCCTTCAGCAAGCCATAGCCTTCCATTTCTACAGCAATTGCGTCGCTGTATTGCTTTCGGAGAAACTGAAAAAAACTCGACCGGGTTGAAGCAAGCACTTTTTCCCCAGCTGCGATGGGCGCAACCCATACGCTAGGGATGCGATCGGGCAAATGCTGCACTCGTTGCAACCAATCACGCTTATATGGACGTGCTTCCGCTCTAGCTCTCTGCACTAGGTTGTAAGAAGCAAGTTCCAGTTCGGGTCTAGGCAAAAACTCATCCTCTGCGTCGCCAGATTCATAACTATAAATTTTTGTTGCGGCAACTACATCACCCAACGCAAGATCTTTAATTCCTCCAGCTACACCCACAAACAGGAGAACTTTGGGTTTGAAGTAAGCGATCGCCCGCTCTGCTTCTGAGGATGCACTCGCATTTCCCGTACCGATTTCAGCAATTCCTACCTGCCACACTCTACCGTTAGCAGTAAAGTACCCTCGTTCGTAGATCGTTCCTTGAGGATGTGTTTCTTCTTGAACGTCGGTCAAATGTTCCCGAACAGCCTGATATTCTACGGAGAGTGCGGTAAGGATAACTGCGCGAGGCATGAACGAACCTTAGTACGATCTGTTATTTCCTTATTTTGGCAATTATCTAAGAAGATGCCCAGTTTTTCATTATTAGCTTTTTGAGCCATCAAGAATTATACCAAATCCGGGTTAGTTACCCATTGGCGTATCCTCTTCTTCTTCTTTCGTGTTCTTCGTGTCTTACGCGCTACGCGCACGCTACACGAAAGTGGTTCTATAAAAATCCCTAAACCGGGTAATCAACCGGGGTTTAGTATTACTATAATTCATAAATGTTCGAGTTAATAGCGTTCCTGCCCACATTCTAGAGCCTAAATTGTCACGCTATGGATTTTAGTCAATTGACAATTTGGGACTAGGGACTGACCAAGAAAAAGTAGTATTTTAAATAGAGCTATCCCAAGTGTTTTAGGGATTCAAGTGGTATACCCAATTCACTGGTAATACTCAAAGCCTGTTGGCAATATTTAAAAACCAAATTTCTCTCACCTAACCTTTGATAAATCACTGTAAGATTTAACAGAACATTAGCTTCAGTTAAACGTATACCGATTTCTCTAGAAATTTTCAGCGCTTCGTGAAGGTACTTTAATGCTTCTGAATAATCTTCAGTCTTTAATGCTTGGTTGAATTCTACTTCCTTAACTGTTGCTATGGTAATTCCCAAATTACATAATGCCTCTGCTTCACCTGCGCGATTTTCTATTCGCCGCATAATAGTTAGATGTTGTTGATGGTATTCAATAGCTCGATCGTACTTTTTACAACCACTGTAAGCTTGTGCCAAGCTTCCCAATGCTCTTCCTTCCGCAGAATGATCGGGGCTTTGGCGTGAAATTCTCAAGCTCTCCTTTTGGTACTTAATTGCTTTGCAGAATTTTTCTTGTTTGCAAAACACAAGTCCCAAGTTGTTAAGTGCAGCAGCTTGTCCTTGACGGTTGTCATTTTTCCACGCGATCGCTAAATCTTGTTCATAGCAATTAATAGCTTGAGTATAGTTACCTAAAGAAAAGTAAACAAGACCTAAACCATTCAAAATTGCTCCTTCCTGCTGATTATCGGGAAGTGTACGTGCAAGCTCTAACGCTTGTTGATAACAATTAATCGCCTTTGTCAGATATCCCAAGGCATAATGCACTTTACCCATACCATATAATAAAATGGTTTTATAGTAAGGAGCTAAGTTTTCTAAATAATCCAAAAATCTTTGATAAAATGCTGCTATTTCTCTATAATAGCCCCAATCAAAAAGTTGGTTATGAAGCTGGTTATTTCCATAATTCATAATATTAATAGTCACAATTTTTAAAGCTTGATTCCAAGCTGATGTTTCAAAAAGATGGTGAAAGGCTTCCAAGTAACCTTTCACTTTTTCCAGGTTGGAAGCATTGGGCTGAGGTTGGTATTTTATAAGCCAGTTGATTACAGCCCTGTAATGAGATCGCTTCAAAGATGATTTGATATATCTTAGAGCTTGTGGCTCGATTCCGAGATATTTTAGAACGAATTCGTTAGAGGGTTTAAGATATACTGCTTCTAACTCTAGCCGTTTTTCAAAATTTAAACTATTAAGATTATCCATGTTATCAATAAAGTTTTTTATTGTTTATAATTAATACTGATGAGGCAAATTGACCAACCTCAGCAGCACCTCATCCATTGTAGAATGAGCGCCAATTTTTCGACAAATCTTTAGCGCTGTCTGCAAAGCATCACGAGCTTCTGAATACCGCTCCAGTTCTGTCAGTGTCGATCCCATATTACAGAGAGTGGTTGCTTGCAGGTGAAGGTCTTCGATTTCCCTGGAAATTGCGAGACTTTGCTGTTGGTAATCGAGCGCGTTAGTGTTATCCCCCAGAGCGTAGTATGCAGCCCCCAAGTTTCCCAAAGCGATCGCTTCACCCTGAATATCTTGGAGTTTTTGCTTCAATGGCAGGCTCTGTTGGTAGCATTCAACGGCCTTGGTATAGTTTTCTGAAGCGTAGTTAGCATCACCCAGATTTGAGAGCGCATCAGCTTCGAGCAAGGAATCGTCAATTTCCTGGGCTATAGCTAAACTCTCTTCGTAACAATCGATTGCTTGAGTATATTCCTCGATCGCTTCGTAAGCTAGACCCAAGTTACATAAAACTTCTGCTTGTCCCTGGCGATCGCTAATTTCCCGTCTAATTGCCAAACTCTGTTCAAAGTAATTAATAGCAGCGGCATAGTCTTCCAGCGCATAGTAGGCTTCACCTAAATCTTCGAGATACTCTCCTTGTGCCTGAAGGTCATTGAGTTCCCGTGAAATCGCCAAAGTCTGCTGAAAACACTCGATCGCCAGAACGGATTCATCTAACTCTGCATATAATGTTCCCAGATAGGCTAAAGCAGCTTCCTCACCAGGACGGTCTTGAACTTGCTCGGCAATTTTTAAACTTTGTTGATAACATTCGATAGCACTGTGATAGTTTTCTGTAATTGAGTACAGGTTTCCAATACTTCTAAGGGCTCGGCTTTCCCAAAATCGGTCTTGGACTTGTCGCGCCATTTTGAGACTATCTTGATAACAGGTAATCGCTCGATCGTAGTCTCCTTGTTGATGGTAAGCACTCCCCAGAGCTTCCAGATTGCTTTCCTGACCCCGACGAGAACCGATTTCTTTAGCAATCGTTAGGCTTTCTTCTAAATACTGAACTGCTTGGGGATACTGTTCTAAAAGTATATGAACATTACCCAAACTTCCCAAAGCTACTTCTTCATCTTGACGAGCGCCGATTTGCCGCGCAAGCGCTAAACTTCTGTGATAATGCTCAATGGCTTTATTTGGCTTGTTAAGGAGTAAATATAGCCGTCCTAAACTTTCCAAAGCTTGACATTCTTGTTGGAGATCGCCAACTTCTTGGTCTAGATTCAATGCTTGTTCAAAACAGCTTCTCGCTTGCGTATAGTTTACCAAATCGAAGTAAGCTTCCCCCAAATTTTTCAAGCATCCTGCCTCTTGTTGGCGATTTGCTATTTGTTGAGCGATGGCTAGGCTGCGTTGGTGATAATCTATAGCTTTACCTGAGTTACCCTTACCTCGATAAGCTAGTCCTAGATTTCCTAAACACTGACTTTCTATCAAGGAATCACCAATCTGTTGAGCGATGGCTAAACTCCGATCGTAGTATTCGATTGCTTTATCTAAATCCCCAAAGGTAAGATAAGAGTTACCGAAATTATTGAAAATGATAGCGTCTATTCGAGAATTGAGCTTGTGAAGAATTCGCTTGTATAATTCAAGCGGTTCTCGATAGTATCCCCAGGTATAAAGTTGATTGTGTAGTTGCTCTTTTGTGGGTGTACTGAGATGAATAAATAGAAGTTGGCTAGCTTTTTCCCAAGCTTCTATTTCGCAGAGGTGGTGAAAGGCTTCTATGCAACTTTTTACTTGTTCTAGATTAGTAGTAGACAGCAGAGGTTTATATTTTGTGAGCCAGTTAATTACTGCTCGATAATGGGTACGTTTAGTAGGTGGCTTGATAGATTTCAGGGTAGAGGGGTCGATGGCAAGCGCCATCAGAACTGACTCACCGGGGGGTATGATGTCAACCTTCTGGATAATCTCTTGCTCTCCATTAACAAACTTATTAAGGCTACTCATGAGTGTACTTCACTTCTTTTTTTAACTCCCTACAGTCTTGTTGTAAGGGTATGCCTAACTCTGCAACAATAGATAGAGCGCGATTGGAATCAGAAACAGCGAAATCCAATTCGCCCATTTGATAAAAAAGCTCTGCTAGATTGTAACGAACGAGCGTCTCCCTAAGAACCTTGCAAATTTCTCTAAAGATTTCCGGTGCTACACGCAAGCATTCCCAAGCTTTTGTCAATCAAGTCTCAAAAAGTAATTGCCTTAACCCTACTACTGCCTGTTCACCGCCCTCTTCTTGCTTAATGACTTGTAGTTGCTCCTCTATTATTTCGGCATACTCCTCTATGCCAATTTCCAGTGCTATTTTACTGAGAGTCATCATGGCTGTTTCCATTTCAGGGGATTGTATACAGGCAAAAATATACAAACTTCGCATTCCTAATAATGCTGCTAAATCGAACTGTTTGAGCAAGCGATAAGCATCGCTTAAATTATGTATTGCTGCTGCCGCCGCCCATTTATCGCCAATTCCGGCAGCAATTCCTAAGCTTTGTTTGTGGTATTCAATTGCCGTTTCGTATTGCTTCAAACAGGTATAAGTATTGCCTAAATTACTGAGGGTGTAGGCATCAACTTCATTATTAACTTTTCCTATAAGTTTGCCGCACAAATCTATTTGTTCTCGGTAGTAGCTAAAATCACCGAGTTGATTGTGCAGTGCTTCCTCTAAATAAATATCTTCATAACTATTTAGGGGAACCGTCGAAGTTGTAACAGGTACTCCTCTCCTAATTAAGTTAGCAGCTTTTTCCCAGGCATCAACGGCGCACAGGTGGTGAAATGCTTCTAGACACCCGCGTAATTGTTCTAATATAGGTGAATCTGGCTGAGGTTTGTATTTGGTCAGCCAGTTGATGACCGCTCTGTATTGAGTGCGTTTCCATTTAGGGGTAATAGACATCTCCAACATAGAAACGAAGAATGCGATCGCGGATGGTAAAATGGAGTTTTACTTTGCCAAAGATGAGTCAACTAAGAGAGTACATAGAGAAGCATCCATCCGAATCCCAAAGATTAGTGGGTTTAGACTATGAACGGTTAATTGAGTTAATCAGGCAAGCGGAGAGTTTACATAATCAAAAACCAAAAGCAATCGAACAAAAGAAAACAAGAATAATCAAAGCTGGCGGTGGAAGACAAGCTAAATTAAACTTAACAGACCAGATTCTCCTAACATTAGTATACCTACATCACTTGCCGACATTCCAGATGTTAGGAGTTCAGTTTGGCATCAGCGAATCAGCCGCCAATTATATATTTCATTACTGGCTGGAAATATTGAGAGAACTGCTGCCAGCGTCCTTAGTGGAACAAGTAAAAAAAAACGGCTCAGAGTGGGCATGGATTGAAGAAATATTAAGTCAATTTGAGTTAATAGTGGATAGCTGCGAGCAGCCAAGGGAAAGACCAACAGAATACCAAGAACAAAAAAAGTATTACTCCGGGAAGAAGAAAAACCATACATTTAAAAACCAATTCATCGTGATGCCTACAGGCAAAGAGATAGTGGATGTAGTAGTAGGAAAACCTGGGGCAACCAGCGACATAAAAATCTGGCGAGAACGAGCCAGAGAGTTAAGTGATAATCAAAAGTTTCAAGGAGATAAAGCTTATGTAGGAGAACCAGCGATTGACACACCTCATAAGAAAACTAGAAGTAAAGGTATAACAGTTGAACAAAAACAAGATAATCAAAAAAAAGCCCGAACTAGAGTGGTAGTAGAACACTTAATTAGACTGGTGAAAACTTTCCGAATATCAGCCGAAAGATTCCGGTTAAAATCTACAACTTATGAACCAGTAATTCTGGCTGTATGCGGATTAATTAGATGGCGGATAGGTGCAATAGTTCTCGCATAGCTAAAAAGCCTAACATTTGGATTTGAATATGGAATAAGACTACCTAAAAAATCTACCACATTTTGACTGCAACACTGTCAAAGCCTTATGTAACCGTTGGTTTTTGACTACCTGCCCTTTAGGGGGCAGGTAGTCAAAAACCAATATTAGAAAGGCTTTGGCAGTTTTTGGAGATGTCTAATAAGCTTTAAAGTAGTTTGTTCAATCCCAAGTTCAGCCAAAACTGACTCGCCGGAAGGTATAATACTCACTTTTTGTGAAACCAGTCTCTCTTGAATATTTAGCTGAGCATTTTTATCCATAAATTTAACTAATTATTGCGTTCGTTATTGCACAATACAAGATACTATATTAAGGATTTTATTAAGCAAACAAGCCTTGATTGTAAAAAAACATATAATATTCGATTTTATAGAAAATGACTAACTGGGTTTGCTAGCTGGCATCAATCACTTCCGAATCTGTTTCAGCTAAGCAGGTAGCTATTTGTTCTGCAACGGAGTCGCCATCTAACTCGGCAATCTGAGCTAATGCCGCTTCAATATCTTGAACATCCAATTCTGTACTTTGGATAAGTCTCCAGACCATGTTGACAGCATCTTGGGCATCTGGCAGTTGAAGGCGATCGAAAATAGCAAGGCTCCGTAAAATATGCAGGAGTGCTTGTTGCCAGTCATGAATGTGAGCATAGCTCACGGCGAGGTTGTAGAGGGCATACCCTACCGAGTCCTCGGCACCAATTTCCTGGGAACGGATAAAACTTTGGTGAAAATAATCAATACCTTTATCTACATCTCCCAAAGCAGTGTAAGCACTTCCCAGACTGATGAGAGCTTCATTTTCGTTTTCCACATCTCCTACTTTACGGGCTAAATTGACGCTGGCATGGAAATAGCGAATGGCTCGTGCCACCTGTTTGAGGCGAATGTAGCAGTTACCAATTGTGCCAAGGGCAGCAGCCTGGTTACCCAAATCGCCAATTCGACGGGCGATTTTCAAACCCTGTTTCAAACGCTGAATAGCAATTTCGTAGTGCTTTTTGTGAAAAGCAACATTGCCTAGCCCAAGAATTGCTGTGGCTTCTGAATTAGAGTCGCCACTCTCTTGTGCCAGCCCTAATGCTGTTTGGTAGAAATACTCAGATTGCTTAATTTCTTGTAGCGCACGATGCGCTTTTCCCAGAGCAGCCAGTGCTGTTGTTTCAGTACCCACATCTCCCAAGCTACGAGCGAGGTTGAGAGCCTTATGATAAAATGAAATTGCTTGATGATGTTCACCGATGCTGTAATAAATATTGCCAATACTGCCTAAAATAGTTCCTTCATTCGGTTGATCGCCCAATTTTTTTGCGATTGCCAATGCTTCCTGTTGTTGGTGTAAAGATTGTTCAGGATTTCCCTGGGTGAGGAAAACATCTCCTAAACCGCTTAACGCACGCATTTGTTCTCTTGGGTAAGAAAACTCGACCGCGAGTTCTAAAGCTTGCTGGTAATAGTTGATCGCTGTTTCATAATTACATAGATAGTTATTGACATTTCCTAAATTGTTAAGACACGTAATTTTGCCCTTACTATCTCCAATACGCTCGACAATCAACCAATCCTGTTGATAATAATCAAGTGCTTGATCGTACTCGCTCCTTTTTAAATAAACGTCACCTAGATTATTGAGTACAGCACTCTGAAGGTATTCATCTTGCTGGCTGCGAGCAATTTCTAAAGCTTCATTAAGAACTGAAGTAGCACTCTGGTAATCCCCAAGGCTGGTGTAGGTACTGCCAAGATTGGATAGGGTTCTGCTTTGCAGTTTGATTTGACCTAGTTTTTGAGATTCTTCCAGAGCAATATGATAGTAATGAATAGCTGTTTGAAATTGCCCAATCGTGTCGTAAGCATAACCTAAACCATTTGTTAGAGAGATATTTCTTTGGAAATTTAGTTTACCTACAAGCTTGTGATACAAATTAATTTGTTCAGAGTATGCACCCCAAGTTCCCAGGGCATCGTCTAGATCTTCATCTGTTAAACCAGCAACAGGAATCATTAATATTCGATCTGCCTTTTCCCAGTCTTCAAGTTGGAACAGGTGATAGCAAGTTTCGAGATATGCCCGCACCATCTCCAAATGGGAGGCGGAAGAAGGAGGCTGGTATTTGGTTAACCAATTCACGATCGCTCTGTATTGGGTTCGTTTCCAACGGGGTTTAATAGATTTCAGATCGGCTGGAGCGATACCAAGTTCTGCTAAAACTGAATCGGTAGAGCGTATTAGTCGCGCCATTCTTTAGCACCTAATGAGAAGTTGTTTGTCAAATTACTCATCATCGTCTAATTTTTGATGACCTAATTTCTGATGAAGTTCTTTTAATCTATTCAAGGCTTCAACCCGAGCAGAATGATTCCCAATCTTTTTGAAAATCTTGATAGCTGCCTGTAGAGATTCTAGAGCTTCCGAGTAACGTTCCAGTTTTAGCAGACAAGCTCCTAAGTTACAAAGAGCAATGCCTTCAACTTCAGGATCTCTAGTTTCTTTGGCGATGGATAAACACTGCTGATTGTAATCAATGGCTGTGCCATAGTCTCCCATATCCGCATAAACGCTTGCCAGATTTCCTAGCGTTGCACCCTGAGTCCATAAGTCATTAATTTCTTCGGCGAGTGCTAAACACTGTTGATGATATTCCATACTTTGTGCGTAGTTGTTCAGGGCATAATAAGCATTACCAAGATTTCCGAGAGCTTCTGATTCTCCTTTTCTATCTCCGATTTCTTGGGCGATCGCCAAGCTTTGTTGCTGGTAATCAATTGCGCGTGTCAAGTCGCCGAGAGCATCGTAAGTATTGCCGATATTTCCCAAAGCTTGTCCTTCACCTTGTCTATCTCCTATTTCTCGTGCGATCTTCAACCGTTGCTGATGGTACTTAATTGCTTTTTGATGCTTCTCCAAATCATTGTAAACAACACCTAGGTTTCCTAAAGATGTAGCCTCCCCTTTTTTGTCTCCAATTTCTTTAGCTATGGTTAGGCTTTGCTTGTAGTAAGAAATTGCTCTTTGATATTTTCTTTGATATTTATAAATATTGCCTATACCTTCCAAAGCACTCGCTTCTCCCAAGCGGTCACCAATTTCTTGAGCTATTGCTAAACTCTGGGTGTGAAATTTTATTGCCTGAGCATATTTTCCCAGAGCTTCGTAAGCATAACCTATGTTCGTTAATGCGCTGGCTTCTACTAAACGTTCTCCAGTTTCTCGTGCAACTACCAAACTTACTTCTAGATACTCAATCGCTTTAACATAAGCTCCTAAAGCATCATAAGCTAGTGCTAAGTTACCAAAACAATGTCCTTCTGCTGATAAATCTTCCCTCTTTTGTGCAAGAGCTAAACTTTGTAAATGACATTCAATAGCATTGCCATAGTCTGCCAAGTCATAATAAGCAAGTCCCAAATTCCCTAAAGCCTGTCCTGCCAAATAACTGTCACCTGTCTCTCGTGCAATTACTAAACTTTGCTCATAATTATTAATTGCCTGGGTATATTCTCCCAAAGCATGAGCAGTTAGTCCTAAATTTAACAGAGCTTGCCCAACTCCTGTACGATCGCCGATTTCCTTTGCGATCGCTAAATGTTGTTGCTGATACTCAATTGTTTTAGCATAATCTCCCAACTGAAAATAAACCGCTCCAATATTTTCCAAAGCTGAACCTTCTCCTTGGCGATCGCCAATCTCTCGATCGAGAGCCAAACTGCGATTGTAATACTCCAGCGCTTTAGTATAGTTTCCCAAAGCAATACAGGAATTACCTAGACCATTAACAATAATGCTGTTTGAGTTAGGTTCTAATCTGTCTAAGATTTTGTGGTAAAGTTCAGTTCGTTGGCTGTGGTATCCCCAAATGCTTAATTGATTGTGTAACTCATCTTGGGTGGAAGTAAGAAGTTGGATAAAAAGAATTTCGCTTGCTTCTTTCCAAGCTTCTACTTCACAAAGATGGTAAAATGCTTCCACTAAACCCTTAATTTTTTCAATGTTAGTAACATCAAATCCGTGTTTATATTTCCTTAACCAGTTGACTACAGCCCTGTATTTGTTGCGTTTCCAAGCTGGTTTGATAGTTTTGATAGTAGTTGGTTCGATACCCAACTGTGCCAGTATGGATTCACCGGAAGGTGTGATACGAAAGTTCTCTAAAGTTTCTTGGTCTTGCTCTTCTAACTCACTCTGTGTACTCATTATGTAACCTCAAGGGTTTTTATAATTTTTTTTATCTATTCAGTTAATCAATTTTTTTATTCCATTCATGGCAGTTTTTTGAGACAACACATGATGCACCAGCGAAGCCGCAGCCGCAGCCGCTAAGGGTTGATGCTTTTTGTGTTTTTTTCCATCTCCCCAGTCGCAAATAGACTTGACTAAAATCCATGCTGTACCTACGCGCCCTGATGCTGCACAAAGCCCCGCCCCTTCCATTTCTCCTCCCACTGCTTGCGGAAACTGCTGAAATAGAGTGGCTTTAAAATCTGGATTGTCAACTAACTTTTCCCCGGATAGAATAGAACCGACAATGAGGCTACAATATGAGCCGTCTGGACGAGCAAACTGCCAATTTTGAACGTTTTCAAAACGATTCAGCAATATTGTGTTACTTGGTGGAATACTACCGCGATAAATTATCTCTTCTCCAACACGCTGCTGTTCGTAAGAGATAATTTGTGATGCAACTAACACATCCCCTATCTTTTGCTTAGTCAGATCTTTACCAAAGGCTATACCAACCATGATAATTGCTTTGGGATTCCAGAGACGTTGAGCTTGTTCAGTTGCTAAGATAACCGAACCTTCACCGATTGCTCCCATCCGACACTTAGTAACAACAGTATTGTACGCGCCGAATTTTCCCAGATAGTAAGTTTCTGGACCTGAGTAGACCAGTAAAATTTTCTTTCTTCTGGGATAAGGTTTTAGTAGGTGTGTGACAGATCTCAATTCCACATCTGTTGCGGTAATAATAACGGCATCAATTTCCTTTTTCATTGACTCACATAGGTTTTCATCAATTTCTTGACTTTCGGGAAGGTTTGGAGCATACCAAGACTGCTCCTCAATCCGATATTCTTGTTCATCTTGAGAATCTGGTGAGTTTGAAATGACTTCAGCTTCAATAACCTGTTGTGTATCTCTCTGTATTTGTGTTGTAAAAAACCTTAATAAATTATTTTGTTCTTGAATTTGATTGATTAAAAATTCATTTAATGACTGAGAGCTATCCACAGGTTTATATTGCAGTAAATCGTTTTTTAATTTATGACATACTTCTGCTAAGGGAGTTTTTATTTTATTTGTAATCGTTAAAGCCATATCTACAAAAATAATGGCTTCATTCCGCCTATCTAAAGTTTGATGAACCTCTGCTAAACTTTTGAGAACTCGTGCCTCTTCAATGGGATTTTCAATTTTTCTAAAAATTTTCAGCGCTTCGTACAATTTTTCTAGAGATTCAGAATATTCTCTTAATTCCCTATGAGTTATTCCCCAATTAGTTAAAGCTTCTCCTTCTCCTAGTTGATCTCCAATATCACGACTAATTATTAAAAAATGTTGATGATATTCAATTGCAGATTTATATCTTTCTAAACTATGGTTGATAACTCCTATACTTCCCATTCTTTTAGCTTTTCCTTTTGCATCTCCAAGTTCTACTGCTATTTCTAGAGACTGCTGATAATATTTTAGTGCGGTGAGGTAATCTTTCATCAAGTAATAGGCAGTTCCCAGACTCCATAGCGCATCTCCCTCACCAGCTATTTCGCCAATCTCTTTGGCAATTTCCAGTTCTTGATTGTAATATTCAATAGCTATTTCATACTGTCCGATAGCAGTTTGAATATTTCCCAGTCCAGCTAGAGCAATTCTTCTACCTCTTTTATGCTCTACTTTTATAGCAATTTCTTGACTTTGCAGATAATATCTAGTAGCTTTTTTAAACTCCCCTATAAAGTTAAAGCTATTTCCAAGCCCAATTAGTGCTATTACTTCTATCCATCGCTCGCCAAGCTCTTGAGAAATCTTCAATTGCTTTTGATAATACTCTATAGCTTGGTTACGATTTCCCATAGCCAGATAGGCATTGCCTAAACCTCCGATGGCAATTCCTTCTAGTCGATATGCTGAAACTTTATGTGCAATTTCTACACTTTGCGAATAGTAATCAGTTGCTTCACTGAGTCGGCCTTTAGCCAGATATACGTCGCCCAAACCATTTAAACAAATTGCATCTGTAATGGGATTAACCTTGGATAAAACTGTTTCATAAAGCTCAATCTGTTCTCGATAGTAACCCCAGGTATTCAGTTGATTATGCAATTCTTCTTTTGTAGGAGTATTGAGGCGAGTCATAATAACTGTATATGCTTCTGCCCAAGATTCTGCCTCCCTAAGATGGTAAACAGCTTCTAAGTAACCTCTAACTTGCTCTAACTTGGTTGCTGATTGCAAAGGTTTGTACTTCAATAGCCATTGGATAACAGCTCTGTATTGAGTGCGTTTCCAAAGCGGGTTGATAGAGTTCAGTGTTGCTATATCAATACCAAGCTCTGCTAGTACAGACTCTCCAGGGGGTGTAATGTTAATTCTTTGGTGAGCCTGTTGTTTTTCATCGTCAAACTCGCCAAGATTATTCGTCATTGTCATCCAGTTGTTTTAAATGTTCAAGCGACACACTCCTAATTAAATTGTGCTGTCTGAGTAAGCATCGATCGCTCTCAACGACTTCTTCCACTAAAAAGCGATCGCGCAACGCATCCAACGCTACCTGCTGTTCATCTTCATCCCGATCCCAATCCTCCAGATGCGAGAGCCAAAAATCCTCCGGTACTGGACAGCGGTACACGGAAGCTTCGCACAGCAATATATAGCCATAGCGAACATCTTTTTGCAACCGATTAAACGTCTTTTCTAGTCTAACTCGCACATTCCTTCGTAAGTTGCGCGTGTATCGATGCAGGTTGAACTTATCATCGGCTGATGCTGTTATTCCCTTAGTTTTCGCTTCCTCAATTGCCTTCTCAACCTCTTCTACTTCCCGTCCATGCTGATTCCAGTAAGCCAAAACATTACCATCAAAAGGCTGATTTATAATTTCTCCAGCAATCACCCGCAATGCTAAAGGATGTCCCTCATAAGCACACCCAATTCTTTCTAAATATGGTTTACCTGTTGACTCTGTACCAACATCTAATCCTGTTTTATCGAACAATCGCAACCGTTCTGGTTCTTCCAGACCGCTCAGAGGCTGGCAATACCAAAAATTTTGATACCTCGTTCCTAGTGTTGGGATTTGAGCGGGTAAATCTTGCGAAGTTAGGATGATACAGCTTTCACAAGAATCTGCTACTAGCAAACTTTCAAAAAATTGCACCCACCACTCATCTTTGAAATCACTCCATCCCTCTTCTTCATTCCCCTGTAGAATGTTCTCTAAAGAATCAAGTTGAACCAAATAGCGATTTTCTTTTAAATGTCTCACCAACCGATATAGCAGGCGCTGAGTATCTTTGCGGTCTTCCGGCGTAATCAGTTCGCCCCACTTCTCCAGCCACCTCGCCGCTACGCTAGCAAAATCATTAGATTGTTGTTCGTTCTCAAAATTCTCTTCGTGAAACTTACTCCAATCTCCCTCAAACCAGTCTGATAACTCAACTGCTAATCTTTCCCCTAAAGCCGTTTTCCCAATCCCTGTAATCCCCACAAGTATTAATAATCGACAGGAGGATCGAATTCGAGGACTCAAATCCTGAATTAGACTTTCCCGACCAACCCAAGTATCATCAAGCGCAAAGAAGTTGAGTGGGCGAGAATTAGAGGCTGGTGAATCATCTGAAATAGCTGGAAAAACCTGTTTGCGATCGCGCGGGGCTAAAGTTTGTAATTTACCCAGATCCGGTTTGCGGGTTCTAGGTTGATTAGTCAGACGACGGTAAAGCCGTTCATACTCATCTGTGCTATTCAGCCTATAGTTAGTTGCAGCGCGTAAAGGACTGGGAATAAAGTCAGTGTCCTGGGGAGTAAAAGTGACAGGGATGAACTTTGAGTTTTTCCCTTGAGCATCGTAGAGTTCTTGAATAATTACCCCACCCTCCCAGGTTACGCCCTTACCCTTTCCCACTTCTTCATGGCCCCGAAATCGCCGATCGTACTGTTCCGTACAGACAACCAGCACAAAATCTGCCGCCTCAACCTGGTTCAGCATCCAGCGCTGCCATCCTTCAGCAGGAGAATCTTCATATTGGTCAATATTGCAGTCAATGCCATCCTCGCGAAAGCGATCGGCAAGTTCCAAAATCCGATCCTTGTGTTCTTGGGAGTCATGACTGTAGCTGATAAAAACTTTTGGAGGTGTAGAGTCAGAACTCATGGTTTGGGCAGATTTAGGTAGAACGAGTGGCAGAGTAGATTGCTGGGAAGATGCCTTACCCGCCTCTTCAATCTGAAGCTTGGCCAGAATTTCAAAAGCAAACGCACTGGCATTGCGAACCGCCATTTCTTGAGAACCACCCGCATCGGCTTCACTCTTACCATCAATCAGATCCGAAATCCCACGGATAACCAGTGCCGATACTTGGTGATTAGCATGAGCCGCTTGTAGCAATCCTCGTCCCTCCATCTCCACAGCGATCGCATCACCATAGTTTAACTGGATAAACTTAAAAACATCAGACTTGCTTGAAGCAATCACTTTTTCCCCGGCGGCAATCGGCGCAACGAATACGCGAGGGTTTGAATCGGGTACAGCAGATGTCAGCCTTTGCAGCCAATCCGATTTTTTCGACTCAGCCTTCGCTCGCTGGATCAATCTGTACGTAGATAGCCCTAAATCGGGTCTGGGTTGAAATTTCTGTTTTGCCTTGCCAGACTCGTAACCATAGACTTTGGTCGCGGCTACCACATCGCCAATGGCTACATCCTTGATCCCTCCAGCCACTCCCACAAAGAGTATGACACTGGGATTGAAATAGGCGATCGCCCTCTCCGCCTCCACTGCTGCCCCAGCATTGCCCGCACCCACCTCCACAATTCCAACCTCCCACGACTTACCGTTAGCGAAAAATTTTCCTCGCTCATAAATCGTTCCCTGGGGGTGCATTTCCTCTCGCAGGTCGCTCAGATGGGCGCGAACAGCGATATACTCGACGGGAATAGCAGTCAGTATCACCGCGCAGGGCATTTGTTCACCTCTGGTTTAAGTGGCTATTTCTACATTTTGGCTGTTTTGTTGGTATTCGCCTAGCGGATTTCTGCCTTTTAGCAGTTGATTAGTTTCCTAGACATTTTAGCTACTCCAGGAATTAGACTATGTTTAGGCGATCGCGCCTAAGCCAGCACCTGGTTAGATGGCCTGTGCTAGCGATCGGCCACGGTAACATACCAACTTTATACACTAGGAAAGACTATGAATGACAAGCAACAAATGCTGGAAGTGTATCTCAAGGAATACGAAAAACTAAAGGATGAGCAAACCCAACGAATTGGTTTTCGCGACAACCTTCTTTACGTAACTTTAGGGGCTTTTGGTGCAGTTATTTCTTTCGCGCTCGCCAATACAACTAATTATTATGCACTGCTTGTTATTCCTTGGGTTTGTCTGATTCTTGGTTGGACTTATCTTGTCAACGATGAAAAAATTTCGGCGCTCGGTAGATATATTCGCCTGAATTTAGTTGAAAAAATTAAAGAGCAAACTGGTCATACAGATATCGAATCAATTTTCGGCTGGGAAATAGTACACAGAAGCGATCGACGACGAAAACGACGCAAAATAGAACAGTTAATTATTGATGAGATTACTTTTGTTTTCTCCGGTGTAATTGCATTAGTAGCTTTCCGATTTCTAGTAACACAATTTCCGGTCACTATTCACATTCTTTGGTAGGTTGATATCATATTACTGTTAATTTTAGGAGTAGAGATTGTTATTTATGCGGATCTAGCAGAGGGTCGTTAGTTTCTGAGTGCTGTCCAATCGTAAATCTCAAAATAATTTACTTCCAACTTGAAACAAAAATACTTATTTTTTTATAAAAGATTTACAAGCTTTTAAGTAAATTAATCTATTTGTTGTAAATAATTTTCAACCTACACAAAAGATTAGTTTATCAATACTGAGCGGTGATTTCTCTTGTTATACTGAGAGTGTCAAATTGACTACGCATACCAATATTTTGAGTAATTTTAAAGCCCTTACAAAAGGATATTAACTCATACATAAAAATGCGCTGACGCCGCCATTGGGATTGATGAATTCCCTGGTTGCTAATGTACTCTAAAAGGTTTTCTCTTGACCAAAAGCAGACCGACTCTTTGAAGAAATATGGATTTTGCGTTGCTACTGTAGCTGGCATTAAATCCATCAGATTCAATAATTTTATCATGCTCGATTGGGATACGCCACATCGCGGCGAAGTTTACCAAAATCTCAAACAACTTTGCCACGAAAATCCTGAAGAACTTTGGGCTATCTACGATACATTTGGCGGCGTTCATGCTTTCCGATTGAATTGTACCGAACTACCCACTTCTGCCCATAGCATTGCCTTAGCCTATAAGCTGGATGCAGACATTCGCTATGTGGAACTTTGCATATCGAGAAACCTTTGGTCAGCACGCATCGCTCCTAAACCTGATAGAAACGGAGATTTTATCTGTTTCAAAGGATTTGTTGGCAGTGGAATTGCTCTACCAAAAACTCAATGGCTCTTGCAGATTCACCACAATTTACTAATCAAGTATGGGCTAACTACGCCTAGTAAAAATAGTCCGATTTCCTCACTAATCCGACAAATTCAATTAGTCGCTTAAGTTGCCACGATTAGACCCGGTTATTCCGGGTCTTTTTTTTACTAAATGCTGGCAATCGTTGAATGTAAGAACCCATTCATTTTCCCTAAATTTTGGTTGATTTATGGCGGCGCTGACGCGCCAAATATTAGCAACATCAGGCATAAACAATAATGTCAAATCCACACCCCTCCCTATTTGAATTGTCTTCCCAAATTGAACCAGTTCCAGATTCTTTTAAAAAGATGACGAATCTGCTGCTGGAAAATGGAGCTAACAAAGAAGTGATTGCCACGATGTTAGAAATAGCTCAATTTTCTATCCCTCACGTTCGCTGGTTAGCTGGGCCAGTAATTGTGCATCAATCTCTTTGGATGGAAACGTTACCCAAATGGCTGATAGAAGCCGTTTATCTAGACAGATTGGAGCGAATTTTCCAAGAACATGAAACAGGTGAAATTGGTGTGCTAGCAACGCCAGCAGAAGTCCTCGCTTGTATGTATCCTGCTACGATGGAGGCACCTTTACATTCTGATTGGGTCAACGTTTATTTGTGGGCGGGGAATGAAGTTTTTTCCAAACATCAGCGACTTCAAAAAACTTCTTTATGGCAACTGCTTGGGGAAGATAGACCAGTTAAATTTGAGTCGATTAAGTCGGATTTTGAGCAGTTAGCGAGAGATATCCGAAGAAAAGTTGTAGAAGCCGCGAAAGGACGAGGATGGGGTAAGAAACCTCTTCCCTCAGCCACAACCTCTCAAAAATCGCCGCCTGACACAGAAAATCGACCACTACAATATACGCTTTTTTGACTTTGAATGAACAATAATTCAATTTTATACCTGGCTAATTGGGAAGTTGATAAATTAGCCAAGGAACCTGGTTTCTTAATTCGTCCTGTCGAACCGCAACCTCTAAGATTATCAAAAGATTCTCCTTTGGATGGAAAGTGGTTAGCCAAAAACTTTAAGGTTAATGAGGTGCCATTACTCTTGCCAACTATTGGCGACCTCCCAATGGAATTCCCTTGGGGAAGAGTGGGAGAAATACTACCAACTTCTGACAACTCATTACACCTAGCTATTGCCAGCATAGATGTGGAAAAGCTCAATCAAATATCGTTAGAAGTTGTTCAAATGACTGGGATTAACTTCCAGACCAGTACAATTCCATATTCGGATAGGCTTTACATTGAAATCCAAAAAACGTCTCCAGAAATCAAACTAGATTCTTGGATGTGGATTATCAAAACTGTACCGATTTCACCATTTAACTGAGAATCACCATGCCTATTTACATTTATTGGGGTGATGACGACTATCTCATCGAACGTAGTATTAATTTATTACGTGACACCGTTGTTCATCCAGAGTGGCAAATATTCAATTTCTCCCGTTATCAGTTTGGAGAAGACAACTTTAGAGCCGCTCGTAATGACATTTTAACTCCACCAATGGGCGAAGGTGGACGCTTGGTGCTTCTATCCAATTTGGGAGAGTTCAAAGCAATTGATGAAACTAAAATTGAGCAACTGTCACGTACTCTGGTAAATATACCAGACAGTAATCATCTATTGCTAACCAGCAAATCAAAATTAGACAACCGCCTCAAGTTTACTAAGTTAATTTCTCAGTATGCTCAAGTCAAAGAGTTTTCCCTCATCCCGGCTTGGGATACTCAAAAGCTAACCAACAGAGTTAAAGAAGTTTCCAGGGAGTTGTCTATCTCGATATCCGATGAAGCAGCTAATCTCTTAGCAGTTTCAGTGGGTAATAATACTAGGCTCTTGTTTAATGAGTTGGAGAAACTTAGCTTGGTGGCGGTAGACTCTGAGGTTGAGGTTTACCTTATGAAAAGCTTGGTTAGCATTGCTACCACTAATACTCTCCAACTCGCCAAAGCTATTTGTGTGAAAGATGTCTCTACAGCTACTCAAGTTTTTACCACGCTTCTATCACAAAATGAACCAATTGTCAAGATTGTTGCTACTCTCACTACCTCATTTCGTACTTGGTTAATTGTGAAGGCTATGGTAGCTGAGGGGGTCTTAGATAATTATACGATCGCAACAGCAGCAGGTGTTGGAAATCCCAACCGTGTCTACTATCTGAAACAAGAAATTAGCGCGATTTCCATTAACAGATTAAAGCAAGTTTTGTACCAATTGTTAGAGTTGGAAATTCTAGCAAAACTTGGTGGTACTGAATCACTTTTTACTAGCCACATTATTTCTCTTTGCACTGCATGAGCATTTTACAATTTTTCCCCGACCCTGGCGACCCTACAGATACTACTGGTATACCAGAGAGAGCTACTTTTGAACCATTCTTTGATGAGATTGTTGGTCAATCAACGGCTATTAAGCTGCTGCAAAAGGCGATCGCTACTAACAGAGTACCAAATGCTTTTCTGTTTGTCGGTTCTGATGGTGTGGGTAAACGCCTTACTGCTAAGTGCTTTATCCAAGCTTGCTTGTGTCATCCCTTACCTACAGAAACAGCAAGTAAATGTGCGTTACATATTGAGGCGGGTACACATCCAGACGTTCTATGGGTAGAACCGACATTTTTGCATTCTGGGGAATTTATCGATGTTTCTACTGCTGCTTCCCTTGAACTTACGTTCAAACAGCCACCAGTTGTTCGCATTGAGCAAGTTAGAGAGATTGCTAATTTCTTGGCTTATCCTCCTCTATCAGCATCCCGACAAGTTGTGGTGATAGAGGGGGTAAATTCGATCGCATCGACGGCTGCTAATGCTCTGTTGAAGACTCTAGAGGAACCGGGAAATGCTACTCTGATTTTGATTGCTGCTAATTCTGAGTCTATTTTACCTACCATCCGTTCCCGTTGTTGTGTGATTCCTTTTAGAAATTTGGGTCAACAGGAAATGTGTCAGGTATTGGAGAGGATGGGGTATTCTCAGATTTTAGCATATCCTGAGATTATTGAGATGGCGCAGGGGTGTCCGGGGAATGCGATCGCAGCTTGGAATTATTTAATGCACATTGAACAAATTGTTCCTGGAGTGCCATCAATTCTGGAGTTTAATCAAGCTACTTCCCAACTTCTCCAAGTTGCCAAAACTATTAGCCAAAAGCTTGACTTTTTTCCTCAGTTATGGTTACTGGATTATTGGCAATTTCAACTTTGGAAAATGAAAAGAGATAGGAGAATTATAGAGGTTTTGGAGAATGCTAAAAAGTCACTCCGTCTTGCACAATCTCAATTGGTTTTTGAAGTGTGTCTGTTGAAATTAGCAGAAAATGGAGCTAGTTGAGAGCTTATCTTTGAAATAGCAGTGTTCGCTGACGCGCCTCAAAATAGCGAAAAACAAGAAAAAAAGGATATCTATGGGTCATCCAACTCTTTTACCTACTCATAAAGTTCCGATCGACAATTTTAATACTTTGGCTTCTCAACTAAGACAAGCTGGTGCTAAGTTTCGTTCTTCTATCCACAAACAAGACGCTACGATCGTTTTCTCTCAATTGCCTGACAAGGCTTTATCCATCCTAGAATCTGGTGCTAATTTTCAGGAGAATTGTAAGGCTGATTTAAGTAGTCCTACACTAACACAGGTCAGCAACATTGCACGGGAAACTTCTGAGTTTACCTCAAATATAGAATTTGTAGAACGTCAGGAAGTGAGCCATTCTGAAACAGAGCTTCTGCTTGCAGAAACTCAACTAACAGAGGTGGATAATACCACTGAGTCTGTGGAGGTAACTGGAGAAATTTCGCTGGATGAACTTGTGGGAATTACTCCGAGAGAATCTGTTGATATTGTGGAGTCATCTGAACCAAATTCAATGGATAACTTAATAGAAGGTTCTGCGCCTGAAATAGCTGAATCTGTGGAAGATTCTGAAAAATTTGTTGAGTCTGGAGAAAGCGCATTAGAGCTTGTGGAATCGATTGAGAAAACTTCGATGGATATCCCAAATCTAGCTACAGAACAGCAACTTTTGGAACTGAGTAAAACCAAGCTCAAAAAGTTAGCCAACAAATATGGAATTGAAGGTCGAACTAAGTTAGAACATCACGAATTGGCTGCTGCTTTAGCTAACAAAGTTCCCCTCGATAATCTGTAGATTTGGTAGAAAAATGTTGAATTTATCATATTTCTGACAACTCCTTGGTTGTCAGAGGTATTTTTTTGCTGACGCATCTTAAATTCTGAAAAGTTTGGAGACTCCTAATGTCTATTTCACTTGGTTCACTTGGAATTCGCATTAATCGTAAGAAGCTTTTGTCTCAAGTAGTTGAATTAGCAGAGAATAGGCGCTATTGGCAAGCAGTAGCGGATTCGACTACTGAAGCTCACGATGCTAAGTTGGTTCGTAGTCAAGTTTATCAAACTTTGGCTGAAGCTGATAATCAAGAGCTTTTGGAATTGGCTTGTCAACTGCTGACTCTTAATGAAATTGGTCGGCGAGCTAACGAGACTTTTGAGCGTATCCAAGAGTACAGAGCTAAGACGGCTGCTTAATAAATATTACCATCAATCTAACGCATCTAACGGAGATTGATGGTAACTTCTCAACTCATTTTAAAGTGGCGCTGTCGCGCTGTCAAAAAGAGCATTACTGGGGAAATTAATATGTCTGATAACCTCAATATTATCAATCTTGTTGGTCGAGTTGGTCAGAAGCCAGAAACTCAGTATTTTGAGAGTGGCGCTGTCCTGACAAAGCTTTCTTTGGCTGTTAACCGTCGCACTAGCAAGAAAGATTCGGAGCCTGATTGGTTTGCGGTGGAAATTTGGGGTAATATCGCGGAAGTGGCTGCTAATTACACTGATAAGGGCAGCTTAATCGGTATTCAGGGTGAATTGAAGTTTGATGAATGGACTGACCAAGTTACTGGTCAACAGCGAGTTAAGCCTGTTATTCGGGCTAATAATCTGGAATTACTTGGCTCTAATCCTAATTCTAACTCTCTGGCTAATTCTCCTAATTCATCTGACCAAACTAATTCAGAGCAAAGCGATTTCTAAGCGAATGGCATTTCTATAATATGTAAGCGTTCAGCCTTCAGGTATCAGCGAGGAAGCTTCGGTCGGGAATTGACTGTCTCTTCTTAGGGGCAAAATAAAGAGAGATTAGCGCTAAAAGTCGAATTAGCTGACTGCTGACTGCTGATAGCTGAACGCTTACTATAATATTCCGGCACTTTTATGGTGTCGGGATATTTCTTATGGCGCAGAAGCGCTTGATTTTTTGAACCAATAATGGGAAAATACCATGAATAACGCACAATTAAGAGTTCGGATTGATTCTCTGCAAGCTTCTCACACTCAAGATGGAACTTTGAATGTTTCTGGACAATGTTCGTTTAAATATTACGATCGCTCTGGATACAAGGTACGTCCACTACGGTTTCAAGCTTATGGGGAAGCTGCTGTTGCTCTCAATAATGGGGGTGTTGGCGCTGTCCATGTTGTATCTGGGCGACTCAATATTTTCAAGCCCAATGATACTAATCCCAATCATCAAATGCTGTTGACTGTGGAACGAACTGTTGTGGTTGGGGGACAACCTACTTCTGGGTCTACTCCGGTTATTCCAGTAGTTCCTGCTGCACCTGTGGGGGCTGTTGCTGGTGTAGGAGCAAATATTTCAGTACCTATTCCTGTCGCTAGTAACGGTAAAGCTACCGCAGAGTATAGCGAAATTCCGTTCTAGCGGTTTTACTGCGTTTGTCAAAACAGGGAAGAGGGAACAGTTTTCCCTGTTCCCTCTTTCATAAATAATAGGATGGCTGATTATTGGTAACAAATCATGCAGGGTTTGCATCGCGCTCTTAAGTTTCCCTTAACTTCCGTTATATTTACATTTTCCAAATCATCGCAAGTTTGTGCAAAAATTTGATCAAATGCCCTCAATGGGGTAGATGAGCTTTGGCGATCCGCTGTTTGAGGAGTTGCTGACAGTGGTGAGCGCTTAAGAACAATGGAAAATTTTCCATTGGGCCAAAGGGGGACTAACAAGCACTCAACTTTCAGGTTAAGTCTAGTGATTTTGCGGGAGTTACTGGGAACCCTAAAGTAGAAGAGCAATCCCATCCTTGTGATGCAAGGAACAGTGAGGCCATAGCTGCCCAAAAATGTCTATTTGAATATGCAAGTCAACCCTAACGATTTCCTACCACAGAGACGACCATTGCCAATTATTGTACTGGCAGATGTCAGTACCAGCATGGAGGGCGAGAAGATTGATACCCTCCATACTGCACTGGCTGAAATGCACCAAAAATTCAAGGATTTACACGATACTCGCAGTCATCTACACACTAGCATCATTACATTCGCCAGTAACGCTCAGCTACTTCTCCCTTTGACTCCTGTAGAAGACGTTCATCTACCTACTTTAACTGCCAGCGGCACAACATCTATGGGAGCCGCCTTCAAAATTGCTCTTCAGCTACTGGAAGATGAGCAGCAGATGCCGAAACGTTCTTATCTGCCTAGTATAGTTCTGGTTAGTGATGGTCAGCCGAATGATGATTGGGAGGAACCGCTCCAAAATCTATTAGATTCCGATCGCGGAGGACGTGCCGTTCGTCTAGCTGTTGGTATTGGTGATGATTGCGACTTTGATGTACTTAAAACTTTCGTTAACCATCCAGAAATTCCAGTTGTGCGTGCGACAGAGGTGCTTAAGTTGATGGACTTCTTTCGCTTCGTCACTATGTCAGTGATGGCACGTTCAACAGCTAGAAATCCCAATTCTTCTGGCAATTTACCGCTTCACTTGCTTAATGATGACGATTTAGAATTTTAAGTGGAGGGGTAAAAGTGACCAAATTCTCTTTTCCAAAACCGGGTGAAATTGTTCGAGATCTCGAAGGGCGACGTTACAGGCTAATTGAGCAGCTAAATGAAGGTAGACAAGGAGCCGTATTTACTACTGAGGATGCCAGTATTCTAGTAAAAGTTTGCCGACCACCCCAATCTAGACATACCGATGAAACTCGCAAACAACTTCGCCTGCTAACACGACGGAAGTTAGACATAAATTCCTTAGTATTGCCTCGCGCTGTTTTAAATGAGCCGTATTTAGGCTATGTAATGGATCGAGTTCAAGATTCCATCCCCCTCTCTAACTTAGTTTATCCACATCCACACGATCGCAACCCCAACTGGCACGCCTCAACAGGTGGGTTACGTCGCCGTTTAAGAATTTGCGGCGAGTTAGCCAGAACCTTTGAGCAAATTCACCGTAATGGTTTATGTTACGTGGATTTATCCTGGCAAAACGTTCTTGTTCCATCAGACCCAACGACAACATCTATTAAACTCATCGACCCTGATAACTTAATTATTCCGGGAACCTCCTTAGCGGAAGTTATAGGGACAGAACAGTTTATTGCTCCAGAACTTTTAAAAGAGTCTCGTTTTCCCAATCATGCCTCAGATCGCTGGTCTTTGGCAGTAGCAATTTTTTACCTATTAGTGCTAAACCATCCCTTTTTTAGCGATGAAGTAATCTACGGTGAGCCAGAACTTGAGGAAATTGCTCTGCGGGGTGAGCTTCCCTTTATTTATTCCCAAGATAATTATTCTAAATCCTCCAGTCCTGGTTTACCAAGGAGCAAGGTGTTAACTCGGAGACTGCAAAAACTTTGCATCCAGGCGTTTGAATCGGGTGTATTAGACCCTTGGGCGCGACCTTCTCCCGAAGAATGGTTAAGTGCATTAGAAGAAGCTGCCGATCAAACAGCACTTTGCTCAAAATGTAATGCTACTTCCTATTTACCAGATATCCGGGGAGCTTCACTTGTTTGTGACTGGTGTGGTGAAAAAAGCGATCGCCCTATCGAACTTGGCTTCTTTGATTCAGATCCGTCTATTGATGACTTGGATGAAGATGAAATCAAGGAACTTAAAAGAATCAAAAAATCACATCGGTTTGTATTAGATAAAAGACAAAAAATGCTTCCTAAGCGTTTAGTAGATAACGATATCGAAACTACGGGCTACGTTGCACAGTTTGGTATTCCACGGAATAGTAATGGCTATGCACTAAAAAATTTAAGCCAAGATACTTGGTACACAAAAGATGCTAGGGATCAGTCATTGTCTTGCCCTCCTGGTGAAATTGTCTGGCTATTTGATAAAACATTGATTGTCTTTCCTTCAGGCATTAGAGCAAAAGTGCGAAATCCGTCTAGGGGAGGCCAATTATGAAATTATTCGACCTCAAATTCGGCAAACTGGTAAGTGGGCGTTTCTTAGCGCGGCGAATTGTTGGTAGTTTTAAGCTAGGGAATGGAAAAAACTGGGAGAAACAATGGGAAGATAAGATTGTTGAATTACAGCGAATAGACGAAGATACTCTATGTTTTCAAGTCGCTAACGATCGTGACTCTGAAACAATCGTTGAACTTGAACCAGATTCGACCGATGCTAAAATTCTGCTTTCAGAACTGGAATCAGGACATACTCTGATTGTCGGCTGCATTATGAAAGCAACAGACAAGCACATTGAAATTGAAGGGCGTTCCTTTAATGTACCTAACTCTGAGATTCCAGTTCAGTTACAAGTTGCTCTCACTGATGAATTTATTGAAACAGTTGTCATGCGTAATTGGCGCAATGTGAAAAATTTTAACGATAGCAAGCGCCGCTTAGAAGAAGAATTCATTCTTGATAAATTAGGCTATTGGTTTGTAACATCAGGTGCCAAAGATCCTGAGTTTCAAAAGGGTTTTTCTGTATTAGGGAAATCTTGGTCGCTCAATTTAACTCCTCAAGAAGATGGGCAGCTTGTAACGGAAGCAATGAAACGGCAAGGGCGTAACTTGAGCGATCGCGCTATTTATTTAATGCGCCAACCGTTAGAATTTTGCGACCAAACTGTTGCTAGCAAAATGCGATCGGCAGCTATTTCTGCTTTGAGTAAAGTTGTTCAGGAAAATGATAGCTGGATAGCCAGTTGGAAGCGGTATAATACTGAAGAAAATCGCATTTTAAAAGAGCGTTTTGGCCTGTTGTCTCCTTTACCATACCAAGGTAGACCAACTTTTATAGGTGAAGATAACAGTAGAAATTTACTAACTTTTGACTTAGAACGCTCTGCGAACATAACGCCTTGGCTCAAACATATTTCAGGCGATGGGCTTCCTGTAACCATACAAGATAACGCAAGTATGCCTGAAGCATTATTAATAGGGTATGACCATAAAACTCATCGCCTTACTTTGGTTTGGGAAGGCGAACAAGAACCCCCCAAAACTGGAGAAATTTCTCCCTCAATGGCTCTTGAACAATCTCGAATTCAGAAGCGTGAAAAAGCACTAACTACTTTAGAAACAGCTCGCTCTGGCCTTCCTTATTTGGGTCTAATTCTGGAAGGCAAACCATTTAACAGAGCAATTCCTCGTCAAAGAAAGCAACTAACTAAAGCTGCACGCAAAATTTTTGGTGAAACTGGGCCAACACCCGCTCAGGAAAAAGCATTAAGAATTGCACTAAGTACGCCAGATATTGCACTGATTCAAGGGCCACCTGGAACCGGAAAGACGAGAGTCATTCAGGCGTTGCTGACGATGCTCAATGAGGGGCGAGATACAGGTGAAGTGCTGGAAACAGTTTTAGTGACGAGTCTCCAACATGAAGCAGTGGATAATGCGATCGCTAGTATGAGTATTGCTGGACTTCCAGTAGACAGACTAGGGGGCAAAAAAGGGGAAGACCGAGGCTCTGAAATGATTCAAGCTTGGAGAAATCAAGTTATCCAAGAAGTCCGTTCTCACCTCTCCACCGAACCATCTCCAACTCTGGTATTGATTGACCGACTCAAAGGCTACCTTTCCCATTGGCGCACCTCAGCAGGAGGACGTGAAGGAACCCATGAAATTCTTTTAGCTTTTCGCAATGCAGCAGAACGCTTTTTATCAGTTCAGCGAATTTCTGAACTCGATCGCCTTGCGAGTACTGCCCCAGTCATTCAAAAACAAAGTCAGCCAATAATTGAAGATCCTGATGATAGAGATGAACTAGAGCGACGACTTAATCAGCAATGTACCACAGAAGAAAGTTTTAAAGACGATGGAAATCGGCAAGCTCGACGACTGCGACGTTTCTTAGAGCCTTATTTGGATAACCTTTCACCGGATATTATTGAAGCGGTAGAAGTGGCAGTATCTTGGAACGCAGAAAATACAACTTATTCGGAACCTTGGTTATCTTTACAGAGTGCCTGCATCGGCATTCGCCAACAATTGCTGGAAATTCCTGTCACTCAAGCCATTGCTGAACAGGATATTTCTGATGTGGAAATAGAACAATGCCTTCTAGCAGCTATTGAGGAAATCGAGGTAGTTCGCGCCCAAAGCGAAGAAGGAATACAAGAAGCACTCGAACTATTTGTGCGAGATTTAGAGGAAGATCCAAATTATGTTAGAGAAGTTATTCGGAAATATGCACCAATCCAAGCAACCAGTTGCGGACAAGCAGACTCAAAATGGTTAGGAATGGATAATCGAACCTTCACTTTGGTTATAGTAGATGAAGCAGCAAGAGCAAATCCCCTAGATTTACTCATACCAATGGTCAAAGGACGACGAATTATCCTAGTTGGCGATCACAAACAACTTCCCCATGTGTTGGAGCGAGAAATTGAGCAGAGTTTAGCTAAAGAAGGTGATGAGAAGCTACGGGAAGTTTATGGAAAGAGTTTGTTTGAAAGGCTCTGGGCATCCCTTCCTCAACAAACAGTAATAGACGGGATTGAGCGGACGGCTCAATTGACAGATCAGTTTCGGATGCACCCTACGATTGGGAAATTTGTCAGCGATCGCTTTTATACAGAAAGCCCCATTAATTCAAGCTTCGTCAAACCAGAAGCACGACCGAATTACACAGGTGCTTACAATCAAAAACCTGTTGTTTGGTTAGATGTTCCAGCTAATGAAGGAGGTGAAAATCGGGCTGGAAAATCTAGTTGGGAAAGACCTGCTGAAGTTAGCTGTATCGTGGCTGAACTTCGCCACATTTTACCTCGAATTGAGGAAAAATATCCTGACTTCGATCCAAGCCAACCTGCTGGAATGGTGGGAGTAATTGCATTTTACTCTGCTCAAGAAGAAGCACTCAAAGAGGCGATCGCCAATCCGCGTGACGGTTTACCTGACCATTTACAACGACGAGTACGAGTTGGAACTGTCGATGCTTTTCAAGGACGCGAGTATGATGTCGTATATCTCTCCACAGTTCGTAGTAATCAGAACGAATCTGTTGAACAACGCCTTGGTTTTACCGCATTACCGAATCGGCTTTGTGTTGCATTCAGTCGCGCTCGATGTGTCTTGATTGGAGTAGGAGATGCCGCTTGTGTTGCTGGGATGCGTCCTGATGGTACACCTTGGTCTGAGCCACTAAAAGCTTTTATCGATCTCTGTAGCAGTGAGGAAGGGTATGCAGATATCTAAACGCGAAGATAACAATATGCCCCTTGAATTTGACGACGATGAGTTACTTTTTGAGGATGAATTCATCCCCGATAACCTCATACCTTTACCTAGCAATCATCTATCCGGTGGAGAATCTAACACTAGGCTAGAGCAAGGTGTGGGAATTCTCAGATTCACTCAGCAAAAAGAAGAAGCTGAGAATCAGAATCGAAAGACTATTTTTATTTTATGGCCTGTTTATGGATGGAGAATTGCTGCTCCTCAAATAATAACTAGGCAGCTAGATTTCCTACAACTGACTTCCCTACGTTTAGGTCGTGCTGGAGTTATACGCCATCAAGACCAAGCTAAATTAATGGGACAGCACAAAGATTGTCTGTGGAATGTGATGATGCAGTTGAAGGAGCAAAATTATCTTGATAGCAATGGTCGTTTGACAGAAACAGGGAAGAAAATTCTCAGCCAGGAAGGTGAAGTAGAGGAGGAAAGAACAAACTACGGTTGGATTTTTCAAGAAGCGACAGCCGGAGAATTACTTCCATATTTTTATACAGAAAATTTCCGTTTCGCCGACCCCCAACGCTCAGAAATTACCGAAGCTTTTCAACTTCCTTGGATACGACAAAAGTTAGCCCCTCTTAATGCTTCTAATGTTATATCGGCAATAGAAACTTATCGTCGTTTGCTCAAACGAATTCAGATCGATCGATCAATTAACGACCCGGATAATACCCAAGCCGATATCTGCGAATTTACTGATATTAGTGAACTAGATAATCTAGTGCCTAAGAAGGACAAACAAGCGGAACAATTAGAAAAATTTCGAGTGCGTATTCTGAGCCAGCGATCGCAACGTTTCTACTTGTTAGTTTCCTGTACAATTGAAGGCTCTTATCATGGTTTGTTCTCTCTCCGTTGTCCCTTTGGACTTCCGGATGGTTTGCGTTGGGTGCGTTTGCTAAACTTCGCCGCATCTCAATGTGAAGAGGGCAAAAAACTTGTAGAACATTTACAATCTCATAGCCGTGAAATCTGGAAGCTTAAGCAACCTCCCCATCTTGAGCCTGTTACTGTAGCACGCCAAGTTTACAATAAAGTAGCTTTGGAAATTGGACAACCTCCCAATCGTTTATGGCATCGAGTTTGGGAAGAAATCGAACGGGTAGAACAGTCGCGATTGCTTTTGGAACGTGGATTTGATGAGGTAGATACCACCATTACCCGAATCCAAAGAGTTTTAGAACAGTTGATGATATCTTTACTACAACTTGATTCAATTCCTAATAATATTTGGGAAGCATATAAACGGGGGTATACTTTTAAACAATGTCTGACAGATACAGTTCAAGCTTGTGGAATAAACGAGATTCCAGAGCGAATTATATGTACAAAAATGGGGGCGATTCGTAATGTTATTAATGGCGGTAAAGATTCCTTACGTCCTTATGTGGCTACATTTTTGTTGTCAGCCAGTCGAAAATCTAGCTTACATAGACGAATTCTTGAATATCTACTAGCAGAAAATCCTACTTTTTTGTTAGATGCAGATCGAATCGCTCAAAATCGCAACCAGTTCGGCGCTCATGCAGGCGGAAGTCACAACGAGCCAATCATTTTGGTTGAGGATTTAGTCGAAAAGATGTATCAAATTGTCCGTTTAGTTCTTCAAGCGTGGCGCTTGACAATTAGCTAATTATACTAAGAGGTACAAATGGGTAGAAACAATAGACGTTCAACTCGCTCCAATCAGCCTTTACAACAACCCTCGACGGTAGCAAATCTTGTAAAGCCTGATGGTGCTGTTTCACAAAATCAAAATTCATCAACTGTTAATCCTCAGTCTCAAGAAATACAAATACTTCAAGAGAAAATTAACGAACTGGAATTTCAATTAGAGGTACAAAAGGAAGAATCTAAAGCCAAAGAAGCTGAAATTATCAAAAGAGAACAGGAATTAGCAAACAAGCAAGCACAAGCTATTAATGGATTTAAAGAGTTAGAAGCATCTGCTCGCCAGGAATGGGTTATTCAAAAAGAACGGGAAATAGAAGCAGAGCGGGAACGGATTGTTAAAGTTGCTGAACAGGAAGCAGAAAAAATTATCAATACTGCAAATACACAAGCAGAGCGAGTATTGAAGGACGCTCAAAAGTTTGAGGCTAATGCTCAAAACAAAGCTGATAAGATTATTGAAGGGGCACAAAATTTGGCAAACGAACATCGCCAAAGAGCCAGAGAACAAACCATTCAAGAAATCCAAAACCGAGAATCTGAATTAGAATTACGTCGTAAAGAATTTGATGCTAAGCAGCAATCAATTGAAGCAAAAGAAGAGAATATTCGCAAGTTAAAAAGAGACCTTGAACGCAAAGAAGAAGACCTTGAAGATGAGAATAACTGGCTTGCTGAACAAAAGAAAAAGCTGCAACAAAAGGAACGAGAACTAGCAGACCGTGAAAATAATTGCTCAGAAGAAGCAGTCAATAATTTAAGAGCAGAAAAGGCAGTAATTCAGCAACAGCTTGATGTTATACAAGAGGAAAGTTATCGGCTTAGAAAAGAACTAGAAAAAAGTAAAAGTATTCTTCAAGCTGCATCTGGTTCACCAGAAAGGCTATTGCAAGAGAATACGCGACTAGAGACTAAACTTCAAGAATATGAACAAATTCTTGATCAATATCCTTCAGAAGCAGAACTTGCTGAATTGCGGCGTCGTGCTGAAGCGGCAATTGATTTCGAGGCTATGTATCGGGATTTACAAGCTAGGGTTGATGATTTAGAACGCATACGCCGCCTGCAACAAATAGAAAGGGTAGAAACTGAATCCCTTCGTAAAGAGAGGGATACGCTCAAGTTGCTCAATGAATATCTAAAAGAACAAATAGAAGACTTAGAGCGGATGCTGGGAAATCTTAAAGATAAGAAAATTCAAGCATTTGCAAACTTTGCTGAAATGGATAGTGAGACTGATAATGCTACTGACAACATTAATAGGGAAACTGTTAATAACTTTAATCAGTTGGCTCGGCAAACCCGTGCTTGGATGGCGAATTTACCAACTCGCGAGGCATTAGAAAAGGGAAAAGCCGAAAGTACGCTGTTTGCTCATTATTATGATGAGCATACGATTCAAGCTTTTATTGCTTCAATGGCATCTTCCCGATTAATTATTATCCAAGGTGTGAGCGGTACAGGTAAAACTAGCCTACCAGAATATTTTTCTTACGCTGTGGGAGGAAAATTTGCCAGAATTGAGGTGCAGTCTAGTTGGCGAGATAAACTTGATTTAGTAGGCTCTTACAATTCTTTCTTTCGCGTTTTTAATGAGTCTCCTTTTTCGAGAGCGCTCTATGAAGCTGGAACAGAACGTTACCGAAAATATCCCTATTTCATTGTATTAGATGAAATGAATTTATCGCGAGTGGAATACTATTTTGCCGATTTTCTTTCGATTATGGAAGGTCGCTTAGAAGATAGAGAAATTGAGTTATTGAATCACGATCCTACAAGCGGTCAGCTTCCTAAAGGACTTAAATTAAAAAATGGGGCTGTGAGACTGCCAATTCCCGATAATGTTTGGTTCATTGGTACTGCCAATACAGATGAATCAACTTATGAAATTACTCGGAAGGTATATGACCGCGCTCAAGTTCTGCAAATAGATGAACCATTTCAACAAGAGAAATTACCCCCGACAGAAGCAGCTAGTCTGAATATTTTAGATTTTTACAACGCTAAACAGAAAGCGATCGAAAATTTTCCTAATACAGATGGAGTAGCCGCTAAAGTTTGTATCGAGGAAATTGGTTTAGCACTGCATGAATATTTCCAAGTAGGCTACGGACAGCGTTTACTCGATCAACTATTTATCTTTCTTCCTACATATCGAGCAGCAGAGGGTTCGTTAGGCAAAGGGTTAGACCACTTTATAGCTAGAAAGTTACTTTGGCAAATTCAAAATAGAACCGATCCAAATGTGCGTTCTGGGCTGCAAGAAGTAAAAGATACAATTGAACAGAGTTTTGCTAAGAATACCCTGGGAAATGCTTCGATATCTCTGAAGTTGCTAGATAGCGAGATTAATAAATTTAAACGGTAGACTTATGGTGACTGTTTCCTTACTTAATCGTTGGACTGGGAAGTTAGAAGATGTTCAATCTGGCGAATGTTATCATTTAGACAGCATTGATGACTACCGGATACGCATTGCCTTCACTTCTGAAGACGGCGAAACTGAAATTGTACTCAACGACAAGACTCTGACTCGACAGCAAGAAATTCCTCTCGACTTGCCTATTTTAGTTGATGCCGAGGGATACTGCTCTGTGCGTATTTTCCAAAGCGGAGGAATGCTTATTGGGCGGTATAAGTTCAAAGTACCATTACGAACGTTACTTGATGAGGCGATGGTAACTGCTTTGCATTTATTTGCAGATAGAGCTAGAGAACTTTCACCTAGCTTATCAAAAGAAGAATTAGAGCGTCTGCCGTTTTTTTCTCCCGGTACTATTCGCAGTTCCCTGATGGATGAAGAAGTGTTGAAAATTGACGAGGCGATCGCACAAACTCTACCCTCTTTAATCAGAATATGTAATAAACCTAGACGTACCCTAATGGTCGAGCGTCGAATTATGCCGATAGACCGTGCTAGACGTATTCCACCCGATGCGATCGATCATCTAGCATCTCGACCGGAATTATGGCAATCTCGCACCGCGACTCGGATTACTCCTGCTCGAATCAGAAGTGAAGTACCCGAAGAAACCCTAGACTTATATGAGAACCGCGTGGTTTCCACGCTAATCAGACGGTTACTACGATTGTTAGAGCAGCGACTTCGGGAAATAGATCGGGCTTACTATCAAACTGAGACGTTACATGAAAATCTATTTACTGGTTATCAGTACAATCGGTTCCGGGAACAGAGACTGAGATTGCTTTGGGAAAATCTGGATACGGTACATGAACAAGACTATTTGCAACAATACGAGAAATCCAGAGAACTAAAAGACAAGATTAGCCTTTTATACGCTGAGATCGGTAGTTGTTTAGACTCTGTTCTTTATAAAAATTTATCTGGTAAGCCGGATGTGGTATCACCACTAAAGCCGACCAATATTTTGAGGATGGATGCTGACTATCGACGCATTAGCCAGTTGTGGGAAATACTCGACAACTTTCAACGTTCTCCTAACTTAGCAGAGGAAAGTAGGAATCAGCACGACATCCAGTTAGATTATGCCAATTACATCTATGGCTGTGTACTGTTAGCTTTGCGTTGGATTGGCTTTGATAGTGCAAAAGCTAAAACTGAGAACTTTCCACAAGAATTAGATTTTGCCCAGGCGCTACAGTGGGAGGGGTGGACTGTAGTGGTACAGCCGCCCGATCGCAAAACGTTTAATATTAATATCGAGTTCAGTTGGCAGTCTGTTAATAGTAAGTTTGTTAGTAGTAAACCATCGACATCATCTCATCCAATTCGTACTCGACTGATAGTAGTTCCAGTGGCGCGATCGCTCTTTGGAAATCAAGATGAAGTAAAAAAGACTTTAGATACTCTTTATCAGGCTGCCATTAATCAAGCAAGCAAAACCAATCAAGTTCCCAAGCAGCGAAACTTCAATAACGATCGGATGCAGATTTCCGTGTTGCTGGTACACCCAACCGATCCGCGCGATAGGGAAATGAGCGAGAATATAGCATCAGAGTCAATTCAGCGAATGTTGAACATTGGTGAAAACTTTATGAGTCCAGAGGATTATAAGTCCTTTGTTTTCACTTCAGGTCGTGTTGGTATGATGCCTGCTAGTCCTTTGGATTTAAGTACATTGGAGCGATTTCAACGTTTTTTACGTTTTCACACTTTGGGTGTAGATCTGCTGTATGGTATTCATCCTTCTTTATGCCCAGTATGTCGTTATGACCTCAGTAGTGTACGAGGGCAATTTCAGCATAATGAAGGTAAATGCCCTAACTGCGAAGCTAAGTGGAGCTGGCGAACCTGTAGTAATTGCGGTGGTAAAGTTCCGAAGCTTGAACCGTTAAAAATGAAGCCGCTAACCCCAACAAAGGGAATGCTTCCCTACGCCGTTCATGCGATGGCACGGGAACAATTGTTAGGACGAGATCAGCTTTCGGCTTTATGCGAGTCCAATGAAGTGCCAGAATCGGGACGCATTAGGGAGATTTGTCCCCACTGTGGAACTTGCCCGGGACGGGGTGAGACGGTAAAAAATTGCCCAAGATGTGGTAACGGTTGTTTCAGTCAGGGATAAAATTTAACAGATTTATAGATTCTGTCGTCTCCAAGGGAAAGGGCGACTCATGACAACATTTCAGCTTCGGAAAGCAAAGAGAGTTGAGTCGCTTGTCTATTAACGGGACTTAAACGGAAGTTCCCCGTTGACAAACAAAGGTAGGACAAAGGAAAAATCTTTTCGACCTGCGGCGCATAGCAGTAGTTAATAATTTCCATATTTTGGCGCAACTTTTAATTCAATCTCCTCGAATTTTTGTCTAAACAAAACTTTTGTTAATCAACGACTGGGATTAGTATCACCTCAATGATTACCAATTGGGAAGAGTGTTAGATAAATTATATGTTGCTGGATAGTCACATTTTCGCCATAATTGCCTTGGCTGCTGCCGAAAAATTTCAGGAAAACCTGGAGACTTCAGGGGGCGACAAGCGCCCCCAAACCCATATAGGCAAAGGGTTTCGCGACAGAACCCCCGTCGAAAAATTCCCTACTTATTGAGAACAAACTCTATATAGAGAAAAAGATATGCAATTGTGATAAAAAGAAAAGGTCTAGTTAATCTCACAAGACCCTATCCAAAATGATGCCTTCATTCTATCAAAAATATTTGGAGAGATATCTGAAGCCAGCACAGTTAGTTACCTTGAAGATGTTGGTATGGTTGTTACAATCCCAAAAACAAGTCAGGATAGAACGGCTGGCAGCCACCTTGCCGTTACCGATTCTAGAAAGTAGTCGCCGTCGTCATATTCAACGTTTCTTATCTTTAAGTAAACTAAGCGTATTGGCCTTATGGTTTCCGATTATTAAAGAAGTAATATCTCATCAAATAAAGCCGGGGAGCCAACTGATTATCGCTCTAGATAGAACCCAGTGGAAAGAAAATAATGTTTTGATGGTGAGTGCAATTCATCAAAAAAGAGCTTTTCCCATATTTTGGATGTTATTAGATAAAAAAGGAGCTTGTAATTTCGCGGAACAAAAACAAGTATTACGTCCAGTCATTCGCTTATTAAGTAAGTATAAATTAGTAATTATTGGGGATAGGGAGTTTCAGAGTATAGAACTGGCGCAATGGTTACACCGTCAGCATCTTGGCTTCGTATTTCGCCAAAAATGCACCACTACTTTCCGCCAAAGAAGACAGTCGTTTCAACCTTTAAGCACTATCCCAATTCAACCGGGTATTCATTTATTTTATCATCATATTAGTTTGACACAAAAAAAGGGCTTTAATCGGTTTAATTTAGCTGTTTCCTGGAAGAGAAAATATAAAAGTAAACAAGAATCAGAGCCTTGGTATTTATTGACTAATCTCCCAGAGTTGAAGAGTGCGATTCGTATTTATAGTCAACGTTACGGCATCTAAGCTATGTTTAAAGATTGTAAAACGGGCGGTTATAATCTTGAAGATTCCCAAGCATCGCCTCATAGATTAATTAGCTTAATTTTATTAATCGCTTTGGCGATGACTTCCGCCTGGTTACAAGGTAAAAGAACTAAGCTACAGGGACAACAAAAATATGTTTGTCGAATTCAAGAGCCTGGTAGAACTCGAAGGAGACATAGCAACTTTTGGATTGGCCTTTATGGGGAAAATTGGTTAATTGCTTTTTACTCCTGTCAGTCATGGGTCGAGGAAATGCTTAATTATACCGCCAACAAAAAATCATTTTATCAACAAGGCTTGAGAGCTATAACCCTGATCCACCAACCTCTCTAGCTTCGTTGTCACCCCCTGAAGTTAGTTCCCCATCAGCGACAATGGAGGCAGCGTTTGAGGAACTGGGAGTTGCTATGAGCGACAAGGATCAAATTCTTGAGATTTTCTTTAAGGAATATGACAAGCTGAAGTCTGAGCAGGCTCAACGCATTGGCTTCCGGGACAATCTACTCTATGTGACGTTGGGCTTGTTTGCCACAATTATCTCGTTTGCGGTTTCTAATGCAAGCAACTACTATGCCTTGCTGGTGGTTCCCTGGGTTTGTCTGATTCTGGGCTGGACCTATGTGGTCAATGATGAGAAGATTTCGGCGATCGGCAGGTACATTCGCTACAAGCTGGTTGACAAGGTGAAGGAGCATACGGGCTACGACGACCTGGAAACACTCTTCGGATGGGAGATTGCCCACCGGGACGACAAGCATCGCAAGCGCCGTAAGATTCAACAGTTGATTGTGGATGAAATTACGTTTGTCGTTTCGGGGTTGATTGCTCTGGGGGCGTTCAGGTTTCTGGTTCCCAACCCACCGATCGGGGTCACGATTCTCTCCTGGGTAGAGCTTTTGCTGCTCATTATGTTGGGGGTTGAGACTTACATTTATGCCGACCTGGGAAAAGGGCGTTAATGTTTAATCCAGGTGTAGCACTTTGTAGTCTATGAGGGTGCTGTTATGGCAAAAGTAAGCCGAGATGAGGAGCGTGAAGAACGCATCACGATGGAAATTGTGGTGGATGCCTATGGTCCGGAAGAGCAGGCAATGGGCTGGTACTACTACTTGCAGGACACGATGCAATTTCCGTTCACAGCAGTGTGTGTCAGTAAGCGACGTATCTCTCCTTTGAAGGAAGGCGTAACTGTGGAGGTGGTGGGCATGACACCGGAGGATGAATGCGAGCAGGAAATGTTTGTGGAGATTGAGTGGGAGGGTGATACCCTGGCTGTGCCACTAATTCAGTTAGAGGCGATCGAGGCAGACCAAAAAACTCAGCAGGCGATCGCTGACTGGCATTACTGGGTGAATCAGGGCTATGAGTTTGGGTAGGATTCAGTACTCGATCGCCTCACTATCGTCAGCATTTTGCCTGAATCTACAACCCAAATGTTAGGGCTCGCTTTCGGCACTAAATGCCGTGTTCATCCAAGTATGCTTTAATCCCCGCCTCCAGATCCTGGAGTGCTGCTTCCAGGTTAGGATAGCTGTCTTTACCTTCGTAAACAGTGCCACCTAAATCATATACCCGGACAAAGGCAGAAATCATTTCATGTTGTCCAATTTCAATCCAACCAATTTCTTCAACAAAGCGATGGATAATTGGGTATTCTTCCTCAAAAGCTTTAGCTCTTGGCATTGATATTCCCAATTCGGTTGGGTTACTCCAAAATTATAGAGTTTGGATACTTCATAGCGTCATAGTTTTGAAAGGGAAAACCATTTTGCTAAAAATGTAACAAATGATTTTATTGAGTTAATTGGTGTACGTGTAGCATCTCACTTTAAATACTGTTGTCTAGAAGAACCAGTATTTTATTCCCCTGGAAGAGAGAGAGAAGCAAAATAATGTTGTAGTAATTGATGAATGAATCGATAACGCTTGCCAATACGTTGTAGCAGCAATCGTTCTGTAGCGTAGTTTAGAAACCGAGAGTAATTCCAGGGAATAAGCCCTTTTTGATACTTTTGTAATCGGTCGCTAAATGAAAGTTGCTCAACTGAGAATTCCACCGTGGAATTTTCAGCAAGTGTTCTAGCAAGATGGGTGAGCCAGTAATGTGTTTGTTGAGGTGTTGGATTATCCTGCCTGTTATAAGATTGACCTTTAAAGCGCCGTGACAACATATGTTTCACATAAGCCCCCATTAAATAATGAAGACGTTCATGTTGAGATGTTAATTCTTGCCATTGATCTATTGCTAAGTTTTGTACTGATAGAGCAACTAAAGTTAGCATCAATGGTGTCCTCACGAATTCAAGCAAGTCTGGGGTTTGTTGCACAATTTGCCAGACTTGCGGTTGCTGTAATGACATTAGATAGTCGTGAATTTGGCTATGAGTAAGATATTTTAAGGAAATCGCTCCATTTAATTGAAGCGGTGTCCGATACATTTGATACTCTTCTAGCCGACTACAAACTACGAGATAAGGAGGCCGCTCCTCAGATGAGAGAAATTGATTAATTGCATTAATGCAAGCTTCCTGACGTACTGTAATTATTTCATCTAACCCATCTAGTATAGGTAGGAGTGCTTGTTTTTGTACCCACTCTTCTCCTAGCTTAGAGCTTACACCGTATTTAAATTTAAGTTCCTTCACTAGCCAGCGTAGGATTGGTAATCGTTCATTACTCCATGATGATAAATTAAATAGAACAGGGATTGGATATTCTGGTTGTTGTTCTGCCCTTTCCAATAATAAACGGGACAATTCAAGTGCAGTAGTAGTTTTGCCAGAACCAGGATTACCCAGAATTAGCAATCGTCCTGAAACATCATCAAAAATATGTAGAATATTTGTCTTCTCAGGCAGTAACATGCTGGAACGGGTTCCCACTTTAATCTCAATGTCCCACGGTCGTCTCACCTGCTCCTGTACCAGTTCTTTACTTATATCGCTCAATACAGCATTGTGCAGAGATTGCTTTAATCGAGAATCTACTTCTTCCTTTACGGATCTCAGCAATAGTATTTCATTGCGAGAGCGTTGGTTTTTACTTAGCACCATACGGATAGCTTCAGCACTCACTCCAGTAATAGACAGATTCCGATCACCTGTCACGATAACTGCATCGTCCGAACTTCCACCCATTGAAATAGCACGATCACCTGTCGCAATGCTGATCTGTCCTGCCCTAGCTGCTTTCACTAAAGTTTGCAGTTGTTTGTCCTTGAGATGTTTTCCTGCCTCGATCTCTGCAAAGATGAGATCTAATTCATTTCTAATAGCAACTGTTCGATAAATATCTGTTGACGGCTGGACATTAGCAATTGCCTGGATGCTCAACTCTTCAAGCTCTAAGGATTTAACCAGTACTCCCCATTGATTAACTAATGCAACTTTGATACTCCCTCGCTGCTCTTCTTGTGCTGCTCTCAATAGAAATTTTGCTTCTCCGTAGCTTCCACCAAAGCGATGTAGAACAACGACAGGTTCTCCAACAGGTTTGCTGCTAAATAAATCACTATCTACCTTGCAGTAAATTGGATACTCTTCTTCCTCGTATCGCCACTCAAATCCCTCTGCTAGCTGTAGGTCAATCGTCATTAAATAGGTTTTTCCAACCTGCGCCTCACGTGGGTATTTGATTATGGGCTTAACCGCGATCGACCTTGATATATCAGTCATTGGATTTACCCTCCGCAGAAGTCAGTTGCAACCTGATCATTGGATTGCCATAGTAAACGTGTAAGAATGCTGCCAGATAAGAGGCACAGGTATTTGCATTCACCTCATCTTCCAACGCTTCCCACACTCGTTCACGCAGTCGTCGCAGAATTTCAGGAACCGTCCATTCAGGATGTTGCCGATGTTCCTCCGAAAACAGATCCACAACCTCTTTTGCCCTTGCGCGATCAATCCGTTTCAACGCGCCCACAATGCCCTTTGCTCCATGCTCCAAAAAATTGGTCAACAGCATTCGATGGGTTAAACTGATCGAAGCATCCAGATGAAGCTGTCCGCTGATAAACACAATACTGGTGCCACCCTTAAATAGTTTTGAGCGTTTAATGTACGCAGTTGGGCTACTCTTCAACGGCTCCTCAACACTAAACCCATCAATAAACACCAGCCCGAACTCCGTCGCTGGCTTTTGCATCTGGCTCAAAAACTCTTGAAACACTGTAAACTGCTGCCGCTGATACCGCTGCCATCCCCCATATTTTTCATGGGCGTACACTAAGACCCCACCCCCACAGCAAGCACTCACGGGTGCTGCCTCTGGCTCCATCTGCCGCTGCCGCACAGTTTGAAATGCAACTCCCACGGGTTTCTTCCCTGACTCCAGCAACTCCCAGGGGATTTCAAACTCAGTGCGCTCATCAATTATCAAACATGGAACTTGATCCAGCGAGTCATTTTGCTGTTGGTGAAGCCATGTCAGAAGTTGACCTGCAACGCAATCAACCGAATTTTTAACCCTGGCATTGCAGTCATCAATAACACTCAACAAATTATCCGCAGTCAGATTGCCCTCTATCTGCTGATGCAAGTCTATGAGCGAGCGGTCAAACTGCCCCCGGTTGGTAAACGTCCTTTTTCCATGATGGGCATGGATGAAACACTGATTCTCCTCCAGCAATGCCTGTATGTTCAGGCTAATCATGCCTTCTGGCAAAGTACTGTCAAGAGCGACCTGTGCTGTGGTTTGATACACCTCCCATCGCTCAGTTACACTTTCGCCATCCAGTTTTGCCAGTAACGTAAAGGCAAAAGCACTGGCGTGATGGGCTGCTCTCTCCTGCCGCACCTGTTCCGGTTCTATTGAGTCATCATTCTTGCCATCCAGCAGATCCGAGATTCCCCGAATGACGATTGCTGAAACGTTTTTAACTTGCTGGGTTGCTTTCAGGAAGCCAAACCCTTCCATCTCAACGGCGATCGCATCGTCGTAATACTCTCGTAAGTACTCATAAACCTTAGCCTTACGCGACGCAATCACCTTTTCTCCCGCTGCGATCGGTTTAACATGGGCGGTGGGAGCAGCATCAGAGGACGAACCTGAACGAATCTGGTTACGCCAATCATCCTTCCGGGCTTCTGCCTGTGCCCGCTGCTTGAGGTCATAATCTGCTTCCCCCAGCTTTGGTCGAGGGAGGGTGCGATCGTCGATGGGCTTGCCACACTCGTAGCCATAAACGATGGATGCCGCTACCACATCGCCAACCTTTACGTCTTTGATGCCTCCCGCAACTCCTACAAACAAAATCACTCTGGGATTAAATTGCATCATGGCACGAACAGCTTCTATGCCTGCGCTGGCATTCCCCATGTCAATCTGGGCGATCGCCACATTCCAGGTACAGTTGTGCGCTTTAAATTGCCCTTGCGTATAAATCGTGCCATTTGGGTGAATCTCTTCTGATAAGCGAGTGGCTTGTCCGATGGGTTCAAGGTGGGCTTCAACGGCTTTATGCTCTGCGCCCAAAGCAGTCAAGATCACTGCCCAATCAGTTGCCGTTCCGCCTTCAATTCCTTCATACATTGCAGACACAGGTTGTTTAGGAGCTTCTGCCTGTGCGATCGCAGTAGGCAACGTACCCGCTTGTCGGATGCTGCCACTTTGCGCGATCGACTGGCGGAAGTTACCAGACATTACCCATCCACCTCCCAGTCCCTGAGCGATGGAATTACCGCAATCTTTGCCCCTAATGCCTGTGCCAATTTCACAGGCAGATCTGCGTAGTACTTTGGTTGCGGATTCAGTACCACCGCCTCAACCTGCTTCAAGCTACCAATCTGCTGTGCCACCTGCAACGCATCCTCAATTCCCTGACGATTGACGAGCTTCTCAGGCTTCTGATTCATCTGACTTGCCTTGAGTGGAACATTCCCCCGCCCGTCGCTAACCACAACCAATACGGCTTGGCGTACCGCACTCCGTCCATGTTGCAGAGCATGGCGTAACGTCTGCAATGCCAAATCTAGTCCATGCGCCAGTGGTGTTGCCTGCCCTCCACCGACCTCCAGCCCATTGCTAATCCTGGGCACCAGCACATTCTGCGCGACAATCTTCTCCGCCTGAAGTTCCTGAGCTGCACTTGCCGCACCTACCTGAATTAGGCAAAGACTGGCACGTTCGACATACGCCCATTGTAAATAGGGCAACAGTGCAGCCTGCCACTGGCACTCTCGCAGACAGGTATAATCCATGACCAGCATCAACATTTGCTCTGGTACCACTGCCCGACGATATCGCCGCAAATCAGTTGGTTGAATAATGAGCGATCGTGAAACGTCCTTGCAAGAGAATGGCTCCCTATTCAAGCTGACTTTACCCTCAGATTCAACCAGCCCCTTTGGAAAACCCTGCCGCTCCAGCAATGCCGATCCCCGAATTTGTTGATATTTTGCTGCTTCCAAAAGGGTACTGACGATCGCCAAATCTTGTGGTGTGGTTGCTGGCTCAACTCCAACAATGGCTCCCCGCCCTAACACGGCATTTTTGAACCGTCGCATTGGCAATCGCAGTGAAGCAGCCTCTCGCTGAACAGTTGTGGTGTCTTCAGGATAGGGATTGGCGATCGCACCATCCATTTGAATCGGCTGCGATGGCAAAGTTTCGGTGCTATCGGAAGCATAGACAGGTTCCTGAACCAGAGCAGGTGTCCGTTCTTTCATTAAAACCTGGTCTTCAGTTCCAGTTTTCCTAATAGAGGAGTCTGGATCGGGGGTTAATTCTGGTTGGATCGGTTGTTCAGGTTTTCTGGAGCCTACATCCAGATGTGGGTTTATTAGTGTCAGACCAATCATCTGTGCTGCCCGATCTACCTGTTGTGCTGTCACTTGGTCTGCTTCGGCAAGTTGAGCATTTGCTTGAGCCAGCCGCAGGAGTCCCAATTCTCGCCGGACACTGTAGCCATCTGTTGGAGAAATATAATCCAGGATTCTTTTTTGGGCTTCTAACGTAACTTCAGGATGGAACAACCCTGCCTGCTGTAACGTACCCACCCACTCTGGTAGCAGCGTATCTTCCTCCTTGTCCTGGTTATTCGATTCTTCCAGCCATTTCTGAATCGCCTCTACGCGATCGCTTGTTGCCAGGTCTTGACCAGCCAACCGAAGAGCAAACCGATCCAGCAAATGAGGCGACACTAATCCAATTTCCGATCGCGAACAGCCAGCTAACCAGCACAGATTTGGCTGCCAGCTGTCCCGGTGCCCATGCCGCTCTAGATAAGCAACCTCACTTCCCATCAGTGCAACACAAGCTCTCGCTGCTGGCAGACTCAACCGGGTCAGGTCTGGAATAATAACCAATCTCAGTTTCTGCTCTCGTCCACCTGCTAGCAGTCCCTGTTGCCACTCAAAGGAACCTTTGGCATCCCCCTGTTGCAATGCCAGTCCACCCCAAAGGTCTTCTTCCGTCTCAACCACCCCTAACTGGACTGGCACAACCTGGCAACCCGTTACCTGTTTCAGCATCCAGGTTAGATTCTGGGCGGCAAACTGTAGGGTGGCGATAGTCGCATCAAATACCAGGATACTCCGCAGCCCAGGATTGAGGGCTGCACAAGCCAACCCTCGTATCAAGGGATTGCTTAAGTCTGCGGTTGCCTTACTCACTGCCTAACAACTGGTCTAGAGTTTCCCTATCCCGATCGTTCCAAACTTCCTGGCTACTTTGCGCCATTTGAGGACGACGATGCTGAAGTGCCAGAGGTGCAACAGCCTTTAGATGACTACGAGTTACCTGGGATACCCCTTCTAGCGCAGCACGTGCCTTCGCTGCCATCGCCAAGACATAATCCCCTCGGTTCCCCTCTGCCTGAAATTCGCCAGATAACTTGATGCATAGTCCCAATATCTCTGGGGAAACCTCAACCAAGTTAAGTTTTTCCTTTGCCTGCTTTAATCTCTCGAATTTTTCTTGGTCTTGCTGCCTCGCGCGAGCGAGCCAGTCAGATGTACCCACCTGCCCCAAGGCAGAAACCGCCTGGTCAAACGCCAGCACGTTCTGAAGAATTGCCAATCGCTTCGCCACATCAGTTTCAGCAGCCACACTCACCATCAACCCAAAGCGATCTAGTAACTGAGGGCGCAACCCTCCTTCCTCCGGGTTCATGGTTCCAACCAAAGTAAAGGCAACTTTCTGGGGCTGCTTATTCTGACCGTCGCGCTGAACCACCAGTACGCCTGTCGAGGTCACGTCCAGGATGATGTTAACGATGTGGTCGTCCAGCAGATTCACCTCATCGACATAGAGCAGGCGATCGTTGGCTTCCTCCAGCAAACCAGGCTGCCATTTTGATTCGCTCCGCATCAAAGCATCTATCTTCCAGCCACCCACTACCCGGTCTTCAGTGGCATTGATAGGTAGGGTTACAGGCAACTGACCATAAACCATCTGAGCAAACGCCCGTACTGCTGTAGACTTGCCTGTTCCTCGCTGTCCACTAATTAAGACACCACCCAAACGCTGGGGAGCGACGTAGGCTATCTCCAACGCTAGCTTAATCTGCTCCTGTCCCACTATACAGCTATAGGGCAGAATTGGTATGGCAGCTATAGCACTCACAGGTTCTTCTCGAAATAGAGGTTTGCACTATCTATTCTGATCTAACCACACAAGCCATTGTCTAGTTCTCAACGTCAACGTAGTGAAGTGCCTAAAACACCTTTCTCTTGCTTAATCTGGTTAAAAACATCCTGAACTTACTTGTGTTCTTAGCGATCCCGAACATCAACGCTCAGGTTAATCACAGTATGGTGCAACTTCAGGAATAGCAATGCCACATAATTGTACTTGCTGGTTTTGATTATCTCGGCGGACAAGCATCGTAACACCATCGATAATGCTAGTTACTTACCAAGTTTGGGATGAAGGAGCTTCTTGTCACCCTACTTTCAAGTATTGCGCGGTCTAATGTCACGGTAGCGACGGTCGAAAGCCACTGGTGCTGAATTCAAGGTTATCTGCTGCCACTGTGTTTTGCCGTTATCGGCACTGTAGAGTATAGTGATTATTTATATGCGCCAATGGCGCACAAATTCCTAAAAAACCAGTAAAACTGATTTGACAGGTCGCCTTACCCAATTTCCTTTGCTATCCACTTTGCCATAGAAAGTTTGCCCTTTGTAATAGAAAGACGAAGAACTTCCTCCATCCAAATTCATCGCTTTCTCCACTCCCAACGACTTCATAAATTTAGCTAGTTCTGATAAGGACATCCCAGAACTCGTAGGCTTTTCTGGTTTTTGCGCCACCATTACCCACAAAAGACTACCATCAAGAGTAATACCAATTGCCGTTCTAGCATTCGGGCGGTTACTTCCTAACGCATCCCGGATGATTTTTCCATTTGCCACATCCGCGAACCCCTCTGGAACTAAACCTAATTCTGGTAATAAGCGTGGCCCACCACCCAAGGCATCTACTAAACGGCAACTATCGGGAATTGGTTCATTGCGAAAGTTAATATCATAACGAATGGTTCCTCCACAAATGTAGCGTCTTAATTCACTCCGATTGAGCATTTTGTCCAAGTAAGGGGCGTTTTTAGGATTATTAATGAAGCGTTCATTGAGTTTTGGGTCTGCAATTAACTCCCCTTGTCGAATTACAATGGAAGTAGTTTTTTGGTTCACTGGGTCGAAAAAGCCACCGTTGATGGCTGCAAATGTTTGATGTGTTGCTGCCACGTTTTCTACGGGTTCAAGTGTTGGAGAAACCACAGGTCTGACAGAAAAACGGCTGGTTTTTGGAATCAACAGTGTATGCACTACGCTTTGTGGCAAGGTGTAAAATTTATATACAATTTCTGCGCTTTGTGGTGATTCAACCGTATGAGTAGAGGTTTTCGTCGGTCGGGTACGGGCATTAGACAATAGTACGACTACTAAACCGAGCGAACTTACGAGTATCCAAAACAGCAACCAGACTTTTTTCATTGCTCACTGTCTAAATTAGCCGCCGAAATTTTGAGTCTCAAGCTCAACGCTTTAATTACGTCCAATAGAGAATTTGTGCCTGCGGGAAGCGGCGAGCGATCGCTTGCTCAAAAAAGCGGCGTAGAGTATTCATGGTGTCTTTATCATAGACATACTTGAACCCAGCAAATTTGTTCCGCTTGATTACTCGTCCCGCTTCATCCAAGTCTAGCTTGCTATGAGGATACCAAGTTTGCAACACCTCCTTCGAGCCTGGAGTAAAGCGGTGAGAGATTAACTCGAATGTCAGATCGCAATCGAAATCAAGTGCAACACCGATCTGGTCAAACAGTTGAGTATAATGTTCTTCCCAATCTTCTATAGGCATAATCGGAGCAATCACTAATCCTACTGGGTAGCCACCACCTCCCTGTTGCGGGGGCAATGCCAGCTTTCGCAATGCTCCTAAACGGGCGCTCACTGGGGCTGTTCCTCCCTCCATCCTGGTGGAAATGGGGGCAGCATTTACACTCACTCTATCCAAAGCAGTGTTTCCCCATATTCTTTCGCTGACTAAAAATTAGTATGCAGCTTGTATTCGTTACTATTACTGCTCATCTAATAGCAACAAAATCAAGCTATATTTATTTAAGAATAAGTTTTAATCAAGTAACCAACTCTGAATAGAATCAACACTTTGGCTCTGACGAGCTTTTAACCGTGATGAATTGGGGAAAATCCCATGCTTACTATCACGGTTTCCCACAATGCGGCTAACGTAGTTGGAATGCTTTCGCAGCGTGCTATTAAGACTCTCAGGCAAGCCGAGTTTTGTGTAGTCAAACAAGAGGGCGATTATGGATTTACGGGTAGTTTGACGATTCCATTGTTACCTGAAGAAGGTTTGACTTGGCAAGGTGTGAAAAGCTGTTTAGAAAATTCTGGATATCAAGTACGAATAGTTTGTTAGTTTTCACAACTCTATCCTGGCATGGCTTCGAGCCTGCCGGGATTATTTTTTTATTGGGCTGTCGCCCCTTCAAGAAGAACAGTTCAATTGAGTGAGAAAAACTATGACTGCGTGGATAAAAAACTGGTTCAGCAATATGGAGAGCTTAGAAAAGCCTATCCTTGTTGATGGGATTCAATACCCAACAGTAGAAAACTTCTACGCCGCCTCCAAAACTTTGGATGTTCAACAAAAGCGTAAAATTGCCACACTTACACCATCAGTAGCTAAAAAATATGCTCGTACTCTCGCCTTACGTTCTGATTGGGAAGAAGTTAAGTTCGCCATTATGCTTATTGGGTTAATCCAGAAGTTTTCTTATGGTAGTAATTGGCATAAAGAATTAATGAATACAAGAGGGGAAGAGTTGCTGGAATTAAACAACTGGCACGATACTGTTTGGGGCGTACCAGCTAATATTGCTCCGGGTGGCCAAGGAAAAGCTATTCCAAATGGTCAGCAGGGAAACAATTGGTTAGGGCGATTGTTGATGTTCCTTCGAGATGAACCATTACTCTGGCAAACTATTGGTAATAATGCCGCCGAATGGGATAACCAAAAATACTTGCTGAAAAGTCAAGAGTGGTTAGTTACTAATCCTAATTTTCCTCCAGTACCTAATATGGCTATCTTGAAGGGAAAAACCATCGATAATGGTACTTTACCTAGCCAACGCTTGAAAGTAGTTATTAGTGGTTCTCGTACTGTGGCACAACTACCCGCAGAAGCTATTAGCCGCATTGAGAAAATTATGGAACTCGGTGCTAAAATTTTAATTGGCGATTGCTTTGGTGCAGATTGTCTGGTGCAAACTTTTCTCAAACAATCTGGGTATAGCCGAGTTACTGTTTACTATACAGGCACTTCACCTAGAAACAACGTTGGATTTGCTAGTGTGAGGGTTAATGGTTCTTATACAGAGCGCGATTGGATAATGTGTTCGCTAGCAGATTATGGTTTGGCGATTCTCAAGGATAACTCTCCTGGAACTCTCAAAAATATCCAAAGAATGCCTGGAAAAGTTAGAGTTATTCAAGTTTAAAGCATCACCAAACAATATTAGCCTAAGCAACAAGCTTAGGTTATTTTCTTGATTTTATCTGTCAATTTCTTGATTTTTAGCAGAGATTTTACCCAAGTTCAATTGATTAAGTCTGGCATCGACTAAAGGCTTAACTTTAGAAATAAAGTGTTCGACTTCTTCTGACTTAAGACCGTGTTTTTGTAGTTCCTCCAGGCTCGACGCGATCGGCAATGGCGTATAGCTACCGCCCTCATACCGCACCCGCATTTTGGGAATCTTTGCGTCAGTGGAACTATTGTCATAAAGTGTCAGTTCAGATTTAGCTTTATCCCAGACAGCCGTGTTAGATTTGCCAATAGCTTGAGCGCCAGTGGGAGTGGGTTTACCTTCGAGGTAAAGGAAGCTGTGGACAGTAGGCGCGATCGCCTCTGTCCGCTGTGCTTGTAACGCCTGAGCTTTGTTAAACTCCAGTTGTAGAGCCACAGAGGGCGGTATAGGAACCACGCTAGCAGTATCATAACTATTGCTAAAGGAGACTTGTGGCATTGCTTGCTGGTTGTCTGGTGTCACCGGGGGGTGGGAAGACACAGTATATTGTTCTTCTTGTTGTGCGTAAGCAGAGTCAACTAACTGCATTTGGTTATCTACTTGTGTATGTGGTGATTCCAACTCTGCTGTCGAACTAGAAGTATACAAGAGAGTTTCTGGTAATTTTGGCATCGATTCAAGGCGTTCCAAGTAGGTATTTGGTTCTCCTGAAGCCTGAAGTACTTCGCCACATCGCTCAATTAGTTGTTGGTAGACCTCTGGTTTTACTGAATCTGGTTTAATGAATAGGACATCATAACTCCGTTGAGTTTCAGACCAAACTAGAGCCTCGTCAGGCGCTTGTTGCCATTCTACCCCCTGTGCAGAAAGCCAACGTGAAGTGATATCACTCAATCGTTTGTCTACTGATAGTCCTAAAGCAGGCTGTTCTTCTACTTCCCCATTGGGTGTCTTCCACTCATGGTCTTCTTTAGTAAACAGTAACGTCGGTAATTGAGTTAGTTTTGTGCGAAATACGCGGGATGCTTCCACAACTGGAGAAACATTTGCTGATTTTTTTTCTGTTTGAATCAGCTTTGTCCAAGTTTCTGGGTATTCCACACTCTCTGGGTCAACCGTGATGGTTGCCGTGGTAGAATTACTGGTCAATACAGCATTCTGGAAAGAAATTCCTTCAACTAATAATCCTGCTTTTGAGAGAGCCTCTTTGCTTTCTTTTTGGGTAAGCACGCCCAAAACTTTACCGTCTACTAGAATAGCAGGTTCAGACGACCGTTCTTTGAATCCCACAGTTATAGTGGCTTTTTGGTTATTGAAGGCGCTTGACCAAAAAGATTTGGAAAGTTTGTTAATCCGAAAAGAATTACCCAGAGTAGTAGTGGCAATAACGTGCGAACCAAAGCCTTTTCCCCGACTATTAAGGGTGACATCCATAGTTTTTCCATCCACCAAGCGACCGGCTTTTTCTAGGATATGGATGCTCGCTTTATCCAATTCTCCCAAAACTTGATTACCTACTTTAATTACTGGGATTGGTTCGGGTTTAACAAAAGCAATTGTCAATGATGCTTGTTCACCCCTCCAGGCTCTAAGAGCAAAGCTATGCTGTTGAATTTTCCCGATTTGTATGGGTGTGCTAATTCTAGGGTGGTTTAGTTGAACTTGAATCGTATGACCTGGGTCAGGGTTAATAGTGGCAAGCGCTTTTGTTCCAATGGGTAAATGAGCGCTACGAGACTCTATCGGAGCAAATTCTTGGTCTTCAATAAATACTAAACTCCGATTGTAGCGGGGATGTTCTGTTGGTAAATTCTGACGTACTTGGATTTGTATTGGTAATTTTTCATCTGTGTTCCACTGTCTGCCCAAATGTTGGTTTGATTCGGCAGCATTAATCCCAGTGACGGTGAGTTTTGTGAATTGAAGTTCGGCTAGCTTTTCAATAACTTGTTCAGGGAAAGCAGCAAAGGAAAAGTTGGATATTTTATATTCTTGACGAGAGGTAGTTTCTGATTGTTCTGTAGACTTTTCTTCAAAACCTCTGCTTGTCCCTAAATGCCAGCAGGCAGATGCCATTGCTTGTTTTTGGTCTGATGGAATACTATTATTAAATTCGCTCAGGAAATCATAAGCTTTTCTGAACATCAGCTTTACCTGTCTTTGTGATAAAGGTGATGCTACTTCAATAGATACATTTTTAGTAATCAATCCATCGCCAGAATGAATTTTTTTTAGAGCTGCTTCGTTCAAAGTTTCTTTAAGCATTTGGCGTGAATGTTCTGATAGAGTTCCCAAGGGCAGAAACTTTGAACTACCATCTTCATTAGTTTGGCCTTCCACTTCTGCTAAAACTTTCCAACGGTGCGTTTTTTGATGAAAGCCTTTTTTATTTTCGACTAACTTAATATTCAAATGCTCCAGTCGTTCACCTATTTTTCTCAAATCCCCATTCTCCCCAAACAAGGCTGGGTGCTTGTATTGAGTTAGGTTACTAACTTCAATTTCCATGCCTTTTTGAGTTAGTACTTTCAAAACTGGGCCTTTTTCGGTTTTTAAGCGTTGGTTTTGAATTGAGGCGGCGTTAAATAGTTCGTCGAACTTGACTTTAGTAGCCTCAGCTTGTTTGAGTTGTTCTTCCG
>NZ_JACJPW010000008.1 GCF_014696265.1 Aerosakkonema funiforme FACHB-1375
CCAACTCCCCCAACTCCCCCATCTCCCCCATCTCCGACTCCTATTAATAATAATTTACCCCAAGTTTTTATTACTGATGCGACAGTTACCGAAGGTAACAACGGCATCACTTTAGCTAATTTTACCATCAACCTCAGTGTGATTCCCACTCAAGCCGTTATCGTCGAATATGCCACATCTGATGGTACTGCTACTACTGCAAATAAAGATTACTATCCTCATCCTACTACTGCAATTACTTTTAACCCAGGCGAAGTAAGTAAAACCATTAGTGTTGCTGTCTTAGCTGATACTACCAAAGAAGCGAACGAAACATTTTTTGTTAATTTGATTGGCGTTGCTAATGCCGTCATTGCTGACAGTCAAGCTGTGGGAACTATTAACAATGACGATCTAGAAGAGGATGAGGATTGTTTTTGTAAAGAAATCGGACATCCCAATCCAGATAATTTATTTTCCGAGGGAACAGCAGGCTATTTATTAACACAAATTAATCCCATCATTAATATCAAAACTGTTACAACAAGCGACAACGATCGTTTGACTGGTAGCGATGAAGACGAGGCACTTTATGGTTTAGATGGCGACGACTTTATTTGGGGAAAAGCAGGCAACGATAACTTAGTTGGAAATAAGGGAAAAGATACTATTTTTGGTGGTGACGATCGCGATTGGATTGCGGGTAATGAAAGCGAAGATGTTATTAATGGAAATGATGGTAACGATGTAATTAACGGCAATCAAAATAACGATGTTGTCCGAGGTGGTAAAGGTAATGATATCCTGCGCGGGGGTGAAGATAACGATCTAATTTGGGGCGATCGGGGTGATGATACCCTACTCGGAGATAAAGCTAATGATACCATTTTTGGCGGTGTGACAGAAGAGGAACTTGGCGATCCAAACGGACGCGATTTATTATTAGGCGGTACTGGGAATGACGTATTAAATGGCAATCAAGCTAATGATACTATCTGCGGTAATGAAGGTAACGATACGGTGCGGGGTGGTAGCGATGATGATATCGTTCTTGGCGATACCGGAGATGATGTAATATTTGGCGATTTAGGTAATGCTAGTCTCTGCGGTGGAGATGGTAACGATACCATTTATGGTGGAAATGGTAGCCATATTCCCATTATAAATAGTGGTCAAAAAGATTGTTTGTGTGGCGGAGATGGCAACGATATATTGTTTGGAAATGAAGGAGAAGATTGGGTAAATGGAGATGGGGGAGATGATAGCCTTTATGGTGGTAAAGATAACGATACCCTCAAAGGTGGCGATGGAAACGATTGGTTGAGCGGAGATTTAGGTAATGATATATTGAAGGGTGGGAATGGCAGCGATCGCTTTCTTTTATCTCCTGGTTTTGGTACTGACACCATCCTCGATTTTGAAGATAATATTGACTTGCTAGTATTAGGCGGGAATTTAAGTTTTTCCCAATTGAAAATTAGCCAAAGCAGTGATGGAACTGAGATCGCGATTACTAATACTGGTGAGATTCTAGCGATCCTCAAAGGAATAACAGTCGATCGAATCGAGCTGAGTTCTTTCCTGCTTAATCTGCCTTCTTAAAAAGAGCCCCAACTAAAATCTTTACTTTAGTTGGGGTAGTTCAAATTGAAAATCTGCAAATTGAAATGAACTAAAGATTTCGCAATAGGTAAGAAAGCGGCTGGCGTTTTCTTATATCCATATTTTCTGCCAATTTTACCTCTTTCCTATCATCCGGTAGGCTCGGTCTAAGCGGTGGTATTGCCCGCGTAGCTGCACCTGCCGCACCTGTTGTTGAAGGGTTAGTTGTTTGTGAAGCATCAGAAATTGGTTCTTTTCGGTGGGGTAAAAATGGTTTTTTTTTCCGTTGCTGAGTTGCTCGCTGTCGGGAAATTGGACGACCTTTGAGCGGTTTGCGAAGCTTGTGACGCTTGCGAGTACCATTAAACTGCCTGAGAATTACCCAAGCACCGGTGGCGCAGCCCAATGCGATCGCGCCGTACAACCACCCAGACTGTGTATTTTGGCTTTCATGCTGCAAAACCGTGTTTTGTGCGTTTGTCGCCGTTTTTGCTGCTGATGGTTGCTCTTTTCCCACGTAATCCGGGTCAGTCAAACGCAGCATCGCCAAACCACCAGCCAATAGCATTGCTGCCAAAAAAGCGCTCCACACCAGTAGCGGACATTTCTGAACCACCAGCAACACCGGGTTTAGGGGAGTTGCTCGAGCAAGTTTTTTCCGTTGCCGATCGAGATTTGCTGTTTTCAAGCGCGATGATTCCTCAGCTAGTGGTGCAGGCTTGCCACTGCGCCGGCGAAGCTTTGGGGCTTTGGAAGGGGGTGATTGCTGTTGTGCAATTTGGTTATCCGCCATACCCACTTTTCAATACCTACACCTTATCATGACAAGATTTTATGCTCTCTTGCAAAAGGTAGGCAAGCATTTGAGGCTATAATCCGCGAGGCATACACCACATCAGCCTTTTTTTCTAAGGTTTATAGCGTTCTAACGCTGCTTGAATTAACTTATCCGCTAATTCTGCAAAAGGAACGCCGCTATATCCCCACAGTTGGGGATACATACTTGTAGATGTAAAACCGGGCAAAGTATTAATTTCATTAATCAGTACTTCACCTGTAGATTCAACGTAGAAAAAATCTACCCGTGCCAACCCAGCGGCATCAACTGCGAGAAAAGCTTTTACAGCCATATCCTGAATTTGTGCAGCGACGGCAGCCGGTATGTTGGCAGGAATTATCAAATCTGCTTTTCCTTCCGTGTATTTAGTTTCATAGTCATAAAAATCACTTTTATAAGTAATTTCTCCGACTGCAGAAGCTTGGGGATTATCGTTACCCAAAACAGCGCATTCTACTTCTCTTGCCACTACTCCAGCTTCTACAATTATGCGGCGATCGTAGCTGGCTGCGCTATCTAAAGCTGCTTCCAATTGCGTGCGCGATCGCACTTTCGCAATACCTACCGACGAACCTAAATTCGCAGGCTTGACAAAACAGGGATAACCCAGATCTGCTTCTATTTCGTCGCATAGTTTCGGGAAAACGCAAGGGTTAGACCAAATCTGCGCTCGACTGACCGTCTGATATTTTACCTGTGGCAATCCCGCTTGGGCAAAAGCCGTTTTCATGGCAATCTTGTCCATCCCCACAGCCGAACCCAACACCCCGGAACCCACAAACGGAACTTGCATCAAACTCAGCAAACCCTGCACCGTACCGTCTTCCCCATTCGGGCCGTGTAAAATTGGGAACCAAACATCCACTGAATCCGCTTCCGGCGGGAATTGCCATCTCGATTTTGGATTCGCGTATTTTCCTTCTTCCTCTCCGACTTGGGGAACTTCCCCATCTAGCACCTGTTGTGCTGTTTCTCCACCTTGCCAGAAACCATCTTTTTGGATGTAAAAAGGCAATACTTCATATTTTTGTGCATTTTGCTCCGATTTCAGCGCTTTGGCGATCGATCTTGCCGAAACGATCGAAACTTCGTGTTCTCCCGAACGACCGCCAAACAACAGCCCTACTCGCATCTTACTCACCATTGATACCTCTGACACTCCTCTTCGCAGTTAGCCTATCACAACCGGAAATATGGGACGAGAGAAAGTTACCAGTTGAATGCCACTGGAGTTATCGATCGCCAATATCATTAAATATAATTAAGGTGATGTAAATAAATGTAAAGAACAATGCAGGACAAAGTGGTTGTTATCGTAGGCGCAACGGGTGGCATTGGTTCTGCCTTGACACGCAAACTAGCACCTTTAGGCACTCGTTTAGTCTTAACAGCTAGAGATAACAGCCGATTAGCCAATTTAGCATCTTCCCTACCGGGAACGCAGGCAGAGCAAGTTTTAACAGTACCTTGCGACATTACCCAGCCGCAACAAGTAAAAACTTTAATCGAAAAAGCGGTGGCTCATTTCGGGCAAATTGATGCCCTGGTAAATGCTGCTGGTGCCGGTATCCTCAAACAGTACAACAAACTCGAACCAGCAGACCTCGATGCCATGCTCGATTTAAACTTAAAAGGCAGCTTCTACACCACGCAAGCGGCGGCAGAAGCCATGAAAGAACGGAAATCCGGTCATATTTGCAACGTAGTGGGCATTTTGGGCAAGCACTCAATGGCAATGGCAGCAGCTTACTGTGCTTCTAAGTTCGGTGTGGTCGCTTTTAGTAAGTGCATGGCGGACGAACTGAAGCGCTTTGGCATTAAGTTCACCCTGTTTTACTTTGGGGGTGTCGATTCTCCCTTCTGGGATAATGTGAGTTTGAAGGTTGACAGGTCAAAAATGCTCAGCACGGAAACTGCGGCTGAGGCTATTTTGTTTGCTCTGCGTGCCGAACCGCAAGCTGTACCGATGGAAATCAATATTCAGCCAGAAAGCCACTTATTTTTCTGATGGTTCGGTGATAACCTCTCTCCAGACAGATTGAAATCGCTAAAATAAGCTGGCAAATTCCTTCTAGTCGTGCGGCAAGCTTACCAGATCGAGGCGCTTTAGCTGCGATCGCGACTGGTTGTAACTGCTGTAAAAACCAAAAAGGCTAGGCCCAGACCGATCGCTATTTCCTCACTCCAGGGTACAAAATGCCACTTCAACCAGTACGCAAAACTTTGAGTTATTTGGGCAAATGCGAATAATGCTTGGGCAAGAACCTTAAACAAAACATAAGCAATTGCAGCCACTCCAGCTGCTCTGATCAAAGGATTATTGAACATAATCGTGCGTTGAAAAGCTTCTATGCAAATTATTCCCAAATTCTATGCAAATTGACCACTTTCACTTCTATGTAGAGAACGCGCAGAAATGGCGTGACTGGTTTGTTGGCAAACTCGGCTTTCAAGCGCTAGGAAGCGATACCAGCAATCATACTCGCACGGAAGCGGTCAAAAGCGGGCCTGTCTGTATTCTTCTCTCTTCAGCGCTCACCTCTGCTAGCCCGGTTGCAGATTTTCTGCGATCGCATTCTCCCGGTATTGCAGATATTGCTTTTCTTGTCAAGGATATTGAATCGCTCATCGCAAAGGCAGTCAGTCACGGTGTTACAGTCCTGCAACCCATCCAGTACAAACAACAAGGTAATTCCTATTTAAAGTGGGCAAAAATTGCTGCTTGGGGGTGTCTCAGTCACACTTTAATCGAGCGAATGGGAAATGGAGAATGGATAACCGCAAATTTTTCGCCTTCTTCACCTCTCCAGGTCTCTCCCTCGCCGTTTATCGGCATCGATCATGTGGTGCTGAATGTGGGTAGTGGAGATTTGGAAAGTGCGGCAACTTGGTATGAAAATGTGCTGGGATTTCGACGCCAGCAGAAATTTGACATTCAAACGTCTCGATCGGGCTTGCAGAGTCAGGTAATGCTTCATCCCAGCCACTTAGTAAAATTTCCGATCAATCAGCCTTCATCTGTCAATTCTCAAATTCAAGAGTTTTTGGATATCAATGGAGGGCCAGGAATCCAGCATATCGCTTTGCAGACATCAAATCTCATGGAAGCGATCGCGCAACTGAAAACCTCTGGTGTAAGTTTCATTAAAGTTCCTCCTACTTACTACACTCAGTTACAGCAAAGAGAAAGACTGCCTCTATCGCCTACAGAATTGCAAGAAATTGCCAATCACGAAATTCTGGTGGATTGGGAGGATATTTGCCCGCAGACAAGAGAAACGGCTCCCCTACTGCTTCAGACCTTTACAAAGCCAATTTTTACGCAGCCAACTTTCTTCTTTGAGGTAATTGAGCGGCGAATCTGCTATGTTAACGGGCAACAGAAGCAAGCGCAGGGCTTTGGCGAAAGGAACTTCCGGGCCTTATTTGAAGCGATCGAACAAGAACAAATCAAGCGCGGTCAAAAGTTAAAAGTTAAAAGTTAAAAATTTCCCCCTAGAGCTAAGCGATCGCAACTCCATACAAACATACAGCCCCGATGCGATCGTTGCCGATCTCAGCGAGGCCGTAGGACGTAGTTTTGAGCCAATCGCGGCCACAATATCGGGACGCGACGCATTTCCACAGCGAACTAAAGCGACAAGACAGCACCCTTTTTATGCAAAATCTTGTCCCGACTTGGCTGACCTCACCGTAGAAAGCTGGTAACCAACCACAGGATAAACAAAGTTACCCAAGTTTGGATTACCAAAGCGATGCTTAAAGGGCTTTGCGCTGCCAAAGCCAGATTTGGAAATTGACTTTGAATCAAGGCGTTAACGACAGCCGAAAACAGTAAGCCACCAGTCAAGCTAGACAGCGACACCACGACAGCTCGCCCCAGCTTTCCTTCCTTGCGAGAAAGGAAATAAAGGCTGACCAAAACCGCTGCGGCCAATATCCCAGACGCCGAAGGCGGATAGTAAAAAGTCAGACCAGCCAAAACCGAGAAAATACCAGCAGGCCACAAAATATCGGCCCGACTGGGAGTATCCAGCAGCCCTTGCAGCCAAGAACTAGATTCCTTTACAGGTGCTGGCGAGGCAGGAGGGGGAGCCTGAGCTAAGCGTTCGGCAAATCGGATACCTTCCGGAACCTTGATTTTTCCTTCCTGGCGCATTCGCAGACGTTCCATCAAAATGGCATCGTAGGCTGCTTCGATCGTTTCCTGACGTTTCGGGTCGCCACTGTTCTCCTCAGTCAAGCGATTGCGAGCCGCTTGAATCTCGTCGAATGTCGCGTCCTCGTTCAGTCCCAATTGTTTATAGTGATTTTCCGTACTCATTTAAAACCTCCAAGACATCCCATCTTGCCACCTATCGTTATCGACCCCAAGCTGCTTGCGGTTCTGCGCGATCTATATTCTGCCCCCACATGGCTGGTCGCACGTCGCAGTTAGTTGTGATTGGTTAAAAAAGTAATTACTGCTGCAAGTAGTTTAGCCTGAGATCTGGAAAGCGATCGTTGCCTTATTTTCTCGCTCACACAGCCAGTCAGCCCAATCAGCCGTTTCAAAGTCTTATCTACCCCAGCAGGTCCATTAACATAGACTCACAGCCACTGCCACTAGATTTGAAACCCACCCTCTACCCGATCCAATAGGCGGTAAATTGTTGACATAACTAGGAAAAGAGGTTTGTCAATCATCGAAAGTGTAGTTACTGAGTAGGGCATACTAATGCTGGGCTCCTGTGAAATCCTTTAAAATGCTGGATACACAATAAATACGCGAATCTGTCTTCAGCCATGTCGCTGTACTCTTTCCCCAAAGCTCGCATCCAGCTTTTCTGTTCGCTAGTTTATCCTCAACTTTAACTTATAACTGTAAAAGTGGTGGCCATGTCTCTCGCCAAGATTCTTGTCGTTGATGACGACCCTGCGGTCCGAAACTTAATCCAGCGCTTCTTGACTAAGCAAAATTACCAGATGGAGTCTGCTGCGGATGGTAAGACGGCCATAGCCGTGTTTGAGCAATTCAATCCAGACTTAGTAATTCTGGATGTAAATTTGCCTGACGCCAATGGCTATAACCTCTGTCAAGAAATGCAGAGCCGCACTGGTGTATTTGTGCTAATGCTAACAAGCCGGACAGACGAAGCTGATAAAATTACAGGATTTTCCAAAGGTGCCGATGACTACATCACAAAACCATTTAGTCTAAGTGAATTGGGAGTCAGAGTAGCAGCTATTTTGAAACGTCAGCGGGTCGTGACTACAGCCGAGCAACAACGTATCATAGTTGACCAACTAATGATCGATCCGGTGCGTAGGGAGGTAACGCTCAACAATCAGAGCGTACCCTTAACAGCCCTAGAGTTCGATCTGCTACACTTTTTAGCCAGTCATCCCGGTAAAGTTTGGCGTCGTTCCGAACTGATCCAAGCTGTGTGGGATTACGAATACGTTGGCGATCAACGGGTAGTTGACGTTCATGTTGGCCAAATTCGTAAAAAGCTCGGCACAGATTTACTTCAGCCAGATAAGATGATTCGGACGATTCGCGGCGTTGGCTACCAATTTGAGGTTCCCGAAAATACAGGTGCAAGCAACCAATCTCAGCCGTGAAGTAATGAGGTTTCTGGCTCCTTGCGGGCCAGTTCCCCAAATCAACTCTTGCAATTTTAACTGTGCTGCTTGAGACTTTACCATGAAAACCGATGTCCCCCGCAGAAAGATTTTAGTTGTTGATGACGACCCAGCAATCCGGAATTTAATTTATAGGTTCTTAAGCCAGAGCAAGCAGAACTATCAGATAGAATGCGCCGCAGATGGTAAGAACGCCTGGGATATTTTTGAGCAATTCCACCCTGATTTGGTAATTTTGGATGTCATTTTGCCAGATGCGATCGGCTTTAAACTCTGTGAGGAAATGAAGAGCCGCAGTGATGTTCTTGTCATGCTGCTCACAAGTTTAACAGACGTAAAATCCCAAGTCACTGGATTGGAGTCAGCCGACGCTTATGTCACCAAGCCTTTTTATGTGGAAGTCCTGGAAAAACAAGTGCAGGCTCTTTTGCGGCGAATTACAGTGACGGTGACTGCTGGGCTTCAACAGCAGGCTTTAGTTTTGGAAAATTTAATCATCGATTCTGTACGTCGAGAGGTCACCCTCAACAATCAAACTGTACTGTTAACTGCTTTAGAATTTAATTTGCTCCATTTTTTAGCTAGTCATCCGGGAAAAGTGTGGCGGCGCGGCGAACTGATTCGAGAGGTGTGGGGTTACGAACACACAGGAGTAGAAGGAGAAGAAGACCGAGTTGTAGATGTTCACATCGGTCAAATCCGCAAAAAGATAGAACTAGATGCGAGTCAGCCGAAATTGATTCAGACTGTCCGAAACGTGGGCTACAAACTTGTGGTTCCCGCTACCCAAACTCTGGAAAAGTCTCAGCCGTAAAATACTTCTGTTGCTAATGCTAATACCTAAGTTTTAACGATTTTTTCGGAAAACTTACGATCGAAATTACCTATTTGCCATTAATAGCAATTTGACTATCGAGAGCCTGCACTTTAATAAGTGTAGGCAGAATAATTCTTCCTTTTGGGAAAAACTATTCTGCGTTCATTAAATGGTTGCCATACTCCAGTTTCTCTAATTCACTTCCATATGAGTGAAGCTTAAGAGTATAGGCTGGAGTTTTACAAATACCCCGCACGATCGCCTCTTTAGAACGAGCGGAAGAAAAATGAGCCGGCGACAACTGCTGTGACTACAGCGATTAAAACATTATTGAAAAATTGCCCTACTTCTGGATTATCGCCCAGCGCTGCATCATCGCGTCCGGCGGTGAAAAACAGCGACCAAGCTTGATTGGCAGTGATGTTGGCAAAGTTGTTGAATTCAGGATTAAAGATAGTGGCTGCACAAACGTAGCTACGGGCAATATCAAAGTCAGTTTTCATTTTCAATCTCCCGATTCTTAGATAGAAAAGCTCTAGCTCACAGCAAAGGCTGTCAGTACCACACCAGCCAGTAAAACGATCGCCCCTAAGCCCTGAAACAGGTAGCCGCGCTGCTGTGCTTTGGTTGGGTAGTCGGCAACGTACATCTTTGGCTCAATGGCAAAGTTGTTTAGAAGTCCGCTTTCTTCTTTGGTGTAGCTCATTTCTGTCTCCTTGTTGTTTCTCTATGTTAACTAATGTAACAGATTGTAAAGAAATGTCAAGGGGATATTTTAAAAAAGATCCGACTTCTCCGAGCGGGAGAGTGGGGGAAGTCAAAAGTCAAAAGTCAAAAGTCAAAAGTCAAAATTCCGCTTCGTACCTCCTCCCTCTTCCCTCTCCCCCTAGCCCCTAGCCCCTAGCCCCTAACCGCTATATTTTGCTGGCTGGAGGTCGATCTAATCGGATGGCTTGTTCCAAAGCTGCCTTTTCTTGCGCCCTACGTGTATAGGGTTGCAATTGTTCTGGATCGCAGCCAGTTAGGATACTTAAACCTTCTAAGTTCATGCCCCGCATCAACATCTCAACACACCAAGTTTGTTGGGCTTGTTCGATCGCCGGAGGATATCCTGATAGTGTGACGATATCTGCGACGAGCTGCTGCCAGCGCAGACGGACCTCTACTTCAGATATCGGTCGTCCGTTGTCGTTGATAAATAATGCTGGCTGTTCGTCCCTTCGCGTCTTGAGCCATTGGGTCAGGGGATTTTTCGTGTAAGTGCCGTAACGATGTCCCATAATCCATTGATTTACAGGCACTTGGCGTTTTGCGCCTTGGTGTACTTGCAGCAGATGTTGTCGATCGTCAAAAATAGAGTGCGATCGCTGGAGACTGGCAATTTCCCCAGGACTTAAGCCAGTCGCAAACAGGACGTAAACCAAAGCGTAGTCTTGGGAACCAGATTTGCGAGCCTTTTGCAGGATCGCTCGCACCAAAGGCGCTGGTAAATCGAGAACCTCTTCTGTCAGCACGCTCGCATTGCAATCTACCGTTGTTAAACTGCTTGTTTGTTCTGCTGATGTCGCCTCAAAACGTTCCGTGGAGAGAAATAACTCTACTAAATCGGCAATAAATGCGGCTTTATCTGACCAGAGTTCGTGAAATTCCGTCGTAAATTCGATCGCCGCATACCCCAGTAACAGCGTATTGAGCAAGCTAGCCAGCTTCGCCACCTCCATTTGCGATCGCACCTGTTCCCGTGAGATCACCGCAGTCAAATACTGCACCGTGTAACGATGAATTTGGGCCAACCCTCGTCCGATCGCCTGTCGGTTTTCTGGTGGATAGTGACCCGCTTCTCCCACCAGCGATCGCACAAATTCTCGAATTTCTTCCAGCGCTCCCAAATAACCCTCTGCATAAGCTTGCAGTCCTTGAGCCAAGCCCTGAATTTGATTTGCCTGTTGTCCCAGAGCTTCCCCAAGTTGCGTAAAAACCTCTGCTTCTTCAATTACAGCCAGAAGCAAGCCATGCTTACTGCCAAAATTACGGAATAACGTTACTTCATTTACATCAGCCAATTCAGCAATCTGCCGAGTTGTCGTCTCAGTCACCCCCTGAGCGGCAAACAGTTGTAGTGCTGCTTGCACTAAGCGCTGTCGAGCGGATTTGCGTTGAGCTGTCATAAAATTATTTGCAAGTACTACTTGCAGACCAGGGAAAAAATTGTTAGGCTGGAAGCAAGCAATACTTGCATACCTGAGTTCACTGTAGCGCTATTCCCAAGATCGAACAAGCGCGATCGAAACAGAAGGAGCAGCACAAGCTAGTCCTGAATTGGGCAAACAGGATGCAAGACTCTCAAATAGGAAAGTTTATGACCTCAAATTCGAGCGCAACATTACAAAAATCCTCAGAATCGCTCAAACTGAGTTGGACGAATGTTGCCTTTTTCGGGACTGTTCATGCTCTAGCGCTGCTGGCTCCCTGGTTCTTCTCTTGGTCTGCCTTGGGTGTGATGATTTTTCTCCACTGGTTATTTGGCAGCATCGGCATCTGTTTGGGATACCATCGCCTGCTCACGCACCGCAGTTTACAAGTGCCTAAGTGGTTAGAGTATATCCTGGCTACCATTGGGGCTTTGGCTCTTCAAGGAGGGCCGATGTTTTGGGTCTCCGGACACCGCCAGCACCACTTGCATACGGAGGATAAAGATAAAGATCCCTATGCAGCGTCGCGAGGTTTTTGGTGGAGCCATATGCTGTGGATTTTCTATCCTCGCTCTGAGTTTTTCGATCGCGATACTTATCAGAAATACGCTCCGGATATGTCTCGCGACCCATATTACAACTGGCTCGATCGCCATTTCTTGATGCTGCAAATTCCAGTCGCTCTATTGCTCTATGTTTTGGGAGGATGGTCTTTTGTCATCTATGGAGTCTTCCTGCGAGCTGTGATTTTGTGGCACACCACTTGGTTGATTAACTCCGCCACTCACATGACAGGCGATCGCCGCTTTGAAGTTGCAGACGGTTCCCGCAACCTTTGGTGGGCAGCAATTCTCACCTACGGCGAAGGTTGGCACAATAACCACCACGCTTATCCTAATGTGGCCAAAGCCGGTTGGAAATGGTGGGAATTAGATATGACTTGGTGGGCGATCGAAGCATTGGAAACTGTGGGATTGGCTAAGCGCATTATTCGCCCCCCCGCAGAAGCGATCGCCGATCTGTGATACCAAATCCGAGTTTGTTAGCCTCTTTAATTTTTGGCCATTTCATTGTAGAGACGTTTCATGAAACGTCTCTACTTTCCCATCTGCTATAGGCTGCGTTTATCTGTTGTCATCTGCGGTAAAAATTGGCGATTGCCATAAACCATTAACCATCACAATTATTCATGAGAACCCAAATATACCTCAATCACACGAGGATCGTTCTGCACCTCTTCAATAGTGCCTTCACACAACACCGAACCCTCGTGCAACACCGTCACCTTGCGAGCAATTTGGCGCACGAATTCCATATCGTGTTCGATTACCAAAATAGAATGACTCTGGGCTAGTGCTAGTAGTAACTCCCCAATGTTGTAAGTTTCTTCATCGGTTAAACCCGCCACTGGTTCATCAACTAATAACAAATCCGGAGATTGAGCTACTAACATCCCAATTTCTAAACGTTGTTTCTCCCCGTGGGAAAGTAATCCAGCTTTGATATCTGCTTTAGCCGATAAGCCAATAGTTTCCAACAAACCTGCCACCGTGCGACGTTCTTCACTAGGAGAATTGCCAAATAAAGTTGCCAACACATTTTTATTGCGGTTACAGGTAATTTCGAGGTTTTCCCAAGGAGTTAGATTCAGATAAATTCGGGGAGTTTGAAACTTGCGACCAATTCCCAAACGAGCGATTTGATGTTCGGAAAGGCGTTTAGTATTTCGCCCTTTAAATAGTACTCGTCCTTCCGTTGGTTGGACTTTGCCGGTAATCACATCCAGGAATGTTGTTTTGCCAGCACCGTTGGGGCCAATTACTACGCGCAATTCCCCAGCGTCCATATTGAAATTCAAGTTTCTCAGGGCTTTAAAGCCATCAAAACTAACGGTTACGTTTTCAGTTTCTAAGATTTTTCCATTCATAAGAGGCTTAGGGGCTAGGGGTTAGGGGTTAGGGGCTAGAGGCTAGGGGGAGTGGGGGAGCGGGAGAATAAATCTTTTCCCTTTTCCCTCTTCCTCTTCCCTCTTCCCTAGCCCCTAGCCCCTAGTCCCTTTTTTGACTTTTATCTACTCTAGTTCTTCCCGTTCGATCTGGACTTCGGGATTTTCTGCCAAACTGGGATATGTAGTGGCGTACTTGCGGATTCCTAATAGCGATCGCATATTCTCAATTCCCTCAGTTTGCAGCCAGCCCACCACACCATTGGGAAGCACCATTACCACAATTAAGAATAATGCGCCTTGGAAAAATAGCCAAATTTCCGGAAATTGTTCGCTCAAAATACTCTTGCCAAAATTTACCGCGATCGCACCCAGCACTGCTCCCATCAAAGTAGCGCGACCTCCCACCGCTACCCAAATTACCATTTCAATTGAAAAGGCAATATCCATCGCTTTGGGCGATATTAAACCAGTTTGCAGCGTAAACATAGCACCGGCAATTCCAGCCAAACCTGCTGAAATCGCAAATACCAAAACCTTAAAGCCTGTCGGATCGTAACCCGAAAAACGCACTCTGGCTTCATCATCGCGAATGGCAACTAATAGCCGACCGAATCTTCCACTTGTCAGCCAACGGCAAAGGGCATAAGCACCTACAAGCAATACGACTGTGAGCGTATAAAAAGCAAACTGCGTTCGATCTTCGTTGACATTCATTCCCAAGAAAGTCTTGAAATTGGTTAGCCCATTAGTACCGTTGAAAAGTTTCTGCTGACCGTTAAAGAAATTGAAAAATACAATTGTTGCTGCTTGCGTCAAGATGGAAAAATAAACGCCTCGAATCCGGTTGCGAAATACCAAATAACCAAGTATTCCAGCCAACACAGATGGTAGAATGAATACAGCTGCCGCAGTGAACGGAAACGAATAAAATGGTTTCCAAAACCAAGGCAGTTCTGTTACCCCATAAAGGCTCATAAATTCCGGTAATTGCACGCTGGCATCCGGGGGAAGTTGCAATTTCAGGTGCATGGCTAGAGCATAACCGCCGAGGGCAAAAAATACGCCATGACCTAAACTAAGCATTCCCGTATATCCCCAAATTAAATCTATACCAAGGGCGATAATAGCTAAGGCTAAAAATCGGCCTAGCAAGTTGACGCGAAATCCTTGCCCTATGATGGTTAGAAAAGGGGGAATTAGTACGATCAGGATGAGAGCGATCGCCACTACCGCAGCTGCTTCAATCAAGAGCGATCGCTTTTGTTGCATCAGCACCTGAAACAGTTGCTGAGGAGATTGAACTAAGGAGATATTGCTAGAGTGGGAGGATTCTAAATTCCTTTTATTTTGCCGATTTCCCCTTTTTACGTAAGGGTAGTGGTATATTTTCTGATTTCCTCCCCTTTCCGGCGCTGCCATTCTCTCTTTCTCGAACGAGTTAAGTGACTGCTCTGAGGTTGTTGGAGCGTTCGCAGAATGAGATATTTGTTGCGTTTTACTATTTACCCCTTCTGCTTGTTTGCTGATCGGCAAATCTTTAGCTTTCTCTTTTTCGTCTTTGTTATTTCCTGAAACTTTACTTTGTTCCGACTCAGAACTTGGCACATTAGCGTTGTCAATCGACACATTATTAGTATCCGAATCTCCAGCAGTTTCGGTATTTTCTGTGTAGTCTTTTCTCACGAGAGGAAAGTGGTATATTTTCCGACTTCTCCCGTTTTCCTCCTCTTGCATTTTCCCTCTCTCCCTTTCTTGCTATTAATAAACTAGGCATCAACAGTGCGCCCTTTTTGCGGGAAAATACCAGCAGGACGGACTTGCAGAAAAGCAATAATCAGCGCAAATACCATCACCTTCGCCATACTCGTTGTGGCAAAGAAAGTAAAGAAATCAGCTAGAGGTTGTATCGGCGCGAGCAGCAAAGCCAAAGTTCCAGAACCGATAATATAATTGAGCGTACCGATCGCCATTGCCGCGACAATACTGCCCACCAATTTACCAACACCGCCCACAACTACAACCATAAACGTATCCACGATATAATTTTGCCCTGTATTTGGCCCTACAGAACCGAGCAAACTTACCGCGCATCCTGCTACGCCAGCTAAACCGGAACCCAGCGCAAAAGTGAGAGCGTCAACTTTTTGGGTAGCGATACCCAGACAAGCGCTCATTGTGCGATTTTGCGTTACCGCACGAATTCGCAAACCCCAAGCAGAACGTTGCAAGAACTGGTAAATACCGACAAGGCAAATAATCGTTAGTACAATAATGAATAGGCGTGCGTAAGGCATTTGGAAATCGCCCAAAGGTAAGCCGCCGCGCAACCATTTTGGTGCCGTAACATCAACGTTTTGAGCGCCAAACCAAGGTTTGTTGACCGCGAGTTTAAAAGTTTGGCTTAATAATGCGCCAGTTGTCAATGCGATCGCACCCGCAAGCGGTAACATAATCCCGATTGCCAATTTGCGAATGCGATCGAAATCCGGACGCCGAGATATTACCCACAAACCGCCAAAAAACAAGATAGAAAACAGGGCAATTCCAATCACCAGCACCCAGCTTACACTGCGAACAAACTGCTGCAAAATTAAGCTAACTCCCCAAGTTGCCAGCAACGTTTCCAAAGGTCGCCCGTAGAGATAGCGAATCACTCCTCTTTCCAGAATTACTCCTACAGTAGCCGCCACCAAGAAAGCCATAGGTAGAGCGAAAAATATATAGCTTTCAAACAAAGGGCCTCCAATTATTTTGAAGCCATTTTGCACCAAAAAAGTCGTGTATGCTCCCAGCATCATTAATTCGCCGTGAGCCATATTAATCACGCCCATCAACCCAAAGACAATCGCTAAACCCAGCGCTGAAATTAACAGAACTGCGCCAATGCTAATACCGTTAAATATGCCGTCCAACAATCCTGCTAGCACACCCTTCCTCCCTTTAGTAGGGTGGGCAATGCCCACCTTTGATTAACAATTTTTACTAGGGTGAGCAACGCTCACCTTTGATTGCCAATTTTGATTAGGTGGGCATTGCCCACAAGGGTTGGCATTTTCGCTCTACTTAGATTTTGTACTTACCTCCTTTCTTAGGATCTGACCAATCGCACGCATAACCTTTAGTTTCTGCAACGTATTGATTCCAAGGAATTGGCTTAACTGCTTCCTTGCTGGCATAAACAATTTTAAACAAGCCATCTTCAGCAACTTCACCAATCCGGACAAACTTAGATAAGTGATGGCTGTTGTCCAATGACACTTTACCTTCTGGAGCATTAAACGTCTGACCTAAAGCCGCTTTTCTGACTGCTTCCAATTCAGTTGTTTTAGCTTGTTCGACCGATTGCTTCCATAGGTAAACCATAATATACGCTGCTTCCATTGGGTCATTGGTTACCCGATCTGCACCGTATTTAGCTTTAAAGGCTTGTACAAACTTTTGGTTTTCAGGTGTATCGACAGTTTGGAAATAATTCCATGCCGCGTAGTGACCTTTGAGATATTCAGGGCCGATCGCTTTCACTTCTTCTTCAGCAATACTTACAGACATAACTGGATATTTGTCTGGCCCCAAACCCGCACCTTGCATCTGTTTGAAGAAAGCCACGTTACTATCACCATTGAGCGTATTAAAAATGACGCCGCCCTTTGGCAAAGCTTGTTTTATTTTGGTGATGATAGCAGTAACTTCCGTGTTACCAAGCGGTAAGTAATCCTCTCCAACTATTTTGCCACCTTTGGCAGCTACCTGTGCTTTGATAATCGTGTTTGCCGTGCGGGGAAACACATAGTCAGAGCCAACTAAGAAAAACTCTTTGCCCTTATTTTGCAACAGCCAATCAACCGCCGGTTCAATTTGTTGGTTGGGTGCAGCGCCGGTATAGAAAATGTTCTGAGAACACTCCTGGCCTTCATATTGCACAGGATACCAGAGCATATGTTTCTTTTCTTCAAAAACAGGCAATACTGCTTTACGGCTAGCAGAAGTCCAGCAACCAAAAATGGTGACAACTTTATCTTGATCGATCAGCTTTCTCGCTTTTTCTGCAAAAGTCGGCCAATCTGAGGCCCCATCTTCGATTACAGCCTCGATTTTCTTGCCCAATACACCGCCAGCAGCGTTGATTTCGTCGATCGCCAGTTGTTCGGCGTCCACGACGCTTTTTTCGCTAATTGCCATCGTGCCGCTGAGAGAGTGTAAAATTCCTACCTTGATGGTCTCCCCACCAGCACCACTGCTAGCAGCTACGGGAGATGCAGCTGTCGTTGGACTGGCTGTCGCTGCCGGAGTCGGTGTATTGCTGGCAGTATCGCCGCTACCGCAAGCTTTGAGCAGAAGACTGGTTACAAATGTGGCGGAACCGTACAAAAGAAATTTACGTCGATGGAATCGCATTGTCATACCGTTCACTACTCCTTGGTCAATCAGTCAACAGATATATAGACTGAGCAAATATGTTATGGTATGTTACTTTACTTTGAATTAAAAGTGCTGTTTGATACAAAAATTTAAGTAAATGGCAAAGTTTTTTTTTATTTAAGAATTTCGGTAAACTTAGGCCGATCGCTTTTTTGCAATCTATTTGAGGCTTAGGCAACCTCCAATTTTAAACAGTATGGCTTTTGCGCTAATTCCTGAATTACACCAAAAGCCGTAGAGCTAATTCATGAATTATCTCTACAGCCAGAGTATGCCTAAGCTTTATAGTTGACAAAAGAGGACAAATTGTGCTGTAAAACTAGCCGGAAACTCAGCCCAGTATCCTCAAGCACTCCAAGATCGAGACAAACGATCGCATCCCGGCATCATAGATGAATAATCGTGACCGCTGGCACTGACGAGTATTACTTCTGGTGTTTGCGAGTCGGCATAGAAAGTAGTTGTGTTGCTGTAATCGGCAACAATAGAACCACCGTTATGGACTTGTACGATCGCATCTAATCTTCCGCAAATATTAATTGTACTACCAACAGTAGTGTTAACCACAAGTATTTGGGAATCGGATGTTTGTGTTGTATTTGGCTGAGAGTCTATGTTGCTTGCATAACAGAGTAATTCATTGTCGATCCTAAAAGTTGAGTGAACTGTTCCTTGAGATTCACCTTCGCCCATCTCGAATGCACCTGCCACAACCTGACTGAAAATAAGCGTGACAGGAGATCCGATCCCTAAATTATTCGAGCGAACGGCGATCGTATCGTGAAAATATGCCGAACTAAAAGCAATAGCCACCAACTCACTATAATAGGTATCGTTCGTAACAGCTTTTGCATAGGCACCCAGCATCCCCATAGCAGCATTGCAGAAAGTCTCAGCACAGCTGCGTCCACCGCTACGATGTTCTGCGGTGACTTTTGCCGATGAATTTGTACTGAGAACGTTATTCAGCGTACCTGTATCTTGTTTTGATACTCCATCGCTGTACGCTTCGGACAAGCTTCTAACGCAATAAAAATTTGCCGTTTGAACTGGTACAGCAGACACTGCTGGCGTTATAATTCTTGCTTCGGTAAAATCGATCGCTAACTCTTTTAGACTCATCATCATATTTGCTTCCGCTCAAAATACTTGCAAGAGTAGACAAAGTTTAAATTGCTTTTCTTAAAAAGCTGGATGTTGCCAATTTGCTTAATTCGTGCTTTTTATTTCCCTCAAGCAACTTTTTCCCGATCGCCCAAACACTGGGGCCCTCTTAACTCACGAGATTCCTGCTTCACCAAACCTGCCACTGCTGCTTGTTGCAACGATATGAAAGCATCTAGGTCTTCCATATCGTACTTTTTCTGCAAAAGTCCCCTCAGTTGAGCTTCTGCTTCCAAACTTAGATAACCAGTTGTAAGAGCTTGTTGAACAACTTCGCGAATAAAAAACATGACACACCCTCACGAAAAACTGCGATAGAAAACCTAAATAGTACACACTGGTATCGAATTTGTATTATTTACCAGTATTCGTAAGTTTATTTGCATCACTCAGGGCGAGTAATTTAGGAAAGGGCTAGATTTAGTTTAGCGTTGCATTCGATAGCGGGTGCCGATCGAGTTTGATAAAATTTACCCGAACCCTTATACTGAGTAGTAGGTATAGGGTAGATTTATTGCAGCATTTAGCACCTTGTATTCAGCCATAACGCTGCCAAAGACTTTGCCGCTTCCCAAATTTAGTATAGAGAACATTTTCAAATAAAATATGCGAATTTAATCCCTTTAAAGCAAGTTAATCATCCGAAAGATTTTGCAATAATCCTAAACAAATTTTTTGAAAACCACAAATATGAAACCCAGACCATTAAAGCGTCTAATTTAGCTGACTTACTCATGCTAAATAGTATTCTAAAATACATTTATTGAAACATAAAGTATATTTTTTTACATTCGGATAAATAAAGTGCTAAGAGCTTTAATGAAAAGATTAAGTTTGGCTGTAAATATTTTGAGTCTGCGGACTTTTAATGTTCGCATCAAATTAGATCGGCCAAGCTGGTATAATTTCAACAATTTTGTTAAGCAAGTTCCTCTGTTACCACTCGGCGAAGAATCTCTGTCACTTCTGCTGCCATTCTGGCGTCCAGTTGAACTGCATCTCGACTCGCTCCCCGCAAAGCCATGCTTACAGTTCTTAACTTCACCGGCTTTGCCTCACCCTTGGGAAGCTCATCCATAAATTGTACCAGCGCCACGTATACATATTCATACCTGTTTCTGCTACTGCTGTACCCGTTACCCAACTTAGAAATAATGACTGGCGAACTAATATAATTTTGCAGTCCCAACATCTCGATCGCTACATCCATATACCGACAAGCATCTGTTCCCATCGCTCTCACTATACTTTCAAGGCTGTGCCATTGTGCGCTGGGTAACCTTGCTGGTGCGGTTATGTGATGATGCCATCCCAACATAGAAATAAAACGAGTCAGATCGTATGCAGTCAGCAGATTTTCTCCCGGAGAACCTTCTGATGCGGGAGTCAGGAGAAGTTTTCCTTTTTTTAAATCATAAACTTCGGGACGATAGATAAATGCAGGTTGACCGTAACTGCCACGGAAATCTAAATTAGTATTACCTGTGATTTTCCTCACCCAATTTTCCAATCCCGGACGAGTTTCAAAGCGTTTGAACATTGCCGCCAAAGAATTGGAACTGGCGATGCGATCGCCATAACTTACCACATCCCATACCATTTCATAAAAAGGCATATTCCGTTTGCGACGATCTCGATCTCTAATGACGCAATTATCGATATCTGTATCCAGCGAATTTCCATTTACCCTAGACACAACATTGAGAATCGGTAAAATTTTCGTAGAACTCCAAAACTGACCTTTAACAAGTGCGTTTTTCCCTAACCAATGCGCCTTAATCTTATCACCAACAAAACTGCCAACGCAAAGGCACGCCTCTTGAATATCTCCATGCAAAAAGTCCAGACCTTTATTATCGATTTCGGGTAGCTTTCCCACTTCTGGGTAAGAACTAAAAGTCACTGTCTTACCTGAACCTTTTAGCACAACCGTTTCTCCATAGGAAACCACTCTTTCGCCATCAGGCTTAGCTTTGAGACGTTCCGGATAATCTTTAATTTGTTCTTTGTAAGGCGATTTTTGCACCCCACGATACAAGAATGCCAGCCGATCCGCGCTGGCACCCATATTAATCTCAATTTTCATGAAATCCTTGAAAACTTGCGCTCGGTCTTTGGCTTTTTCCAGCTTATTATCGACTACAGGAACCGCTCTATCTTCAGTGTTTGTTCCTGGCTCTGCAAAGAAGCTAATTTGTTTGCCTTCGATTGCCTGCATTATCGCTTTAGTAACTTTTGCTCTCGCATCCGTCATCGCTTTGGCAATCAAACGACCGACAACAACTTTCGCATTGAAAAGCTCTGGAGCATACCACTGTCCGCCAAATGCGATCGCCCACTTATCCCAGTTGGCAACTAATATTTCCACCTCTTTATCAGCTACCTGCTGGCTTTTAAATATCGAGTAAAAAGCTGCCACAGCTTCATCATTATTCACGGGATTTGTCGGCAGATCGATCGGTGCTTTTACCTGTTGTCCCTCCAGCGCCATTTTTACTGCTGCCGCTACTTTAAACTTGGCGTTTTCTACCTCCAGCGCCAACTTTTTGCCCGTCAAAATTTTGGCATTAATCTCAGTAGCTTCAAACCACTGAGCATCAAATGCAACAGCCCACTTCGGCCAATACACCTTTAGCTTTAGTGCTGCATCGTCAGCCGCTTGTTGGTTGTTAAAAAGTGCGTTGAATTCAGCTAGACCCTCACTGTTGCTAATCGTGCGCGGTGACAAAATTGACGAAGCAGACATAAATACTACCTCCCGATAGATTCTCATCTAATAGATAAGATTATTAGACATCACTGGGTACTGATGTCCGGTAAAATTAAATAATATCTTCCCAATGTTATGTTAACCTGCCACCCACCAAGATAAAATCTAAAATCTAAAATCTAAAATCTAAAATTCCTATGCCGCCCCAAGCTCGCAAACAATTTGCTCAGCACTGGCTCAAAAGCGACAAAGCATTAAACCAAATCGTCGCCGCCGCAGAAATTACCAATCGCGATCGCATCCTGGAAATTGGCCCAGGCACAGGTATCCTGACGCGGCGCTTATTGCCATTAGCTCAAGCCGTCGTAGCGGTGGAAATCGATCGCGACTTGTGCGAGTTATTAGCCAAACAACTGGGAAAAAGAGAAAATTTTTTACTTTTGCAAGGCGATATTCTCACCATCGACTTAGCTGCTAATCTCGTTAACTTCGCCAATTTCCAAAAGCCGAATAAAATTGTTGCCAATATCCCCTACAATATTACCGGCCCAATTCTAGAAAACTTATTAGGTACAATTGCTAATCCCAATCCCGAACCTTACGATTTAATCGTGTTGCTAGTGCAAAAAGAAGTGGCAGAACGATTATATGCCCAACCTTCATCGAAAGCATTTGGAGCGTTGTCAGTGCGAGTTCAATATATAGCAGATTGCGAATTAATTTGCAATGTACCGGCCAGAGATTTTTCCCCACCGCCGAAGGTAGATTCTGCCGTAGTGCGATTGCGTCCCCACACCCGCTTTGCTGCCCAAAACCCCAAACACCTAGACACGATCGTGAAACAGGGCTTTGCCGAAAAACGTAAAATGTTGCGAAATAATTTGAAAAGTATAGTCGATCGCGATCGGCTGACCCACTTGCTGGAACAATTAGAAATAAACCCCCAAGTCCGTGCCGAAGACCTCAGTGTCGCCCAGTGGGTAACCCTGAGTAACTCCCTAGCCCCTAGCCCCTAGCCCTAGCCCCTAGAAATGCGCTCTTACACCCTAATTGCCCCAGCCAAAATTAATCTGTATTTAGAAATACTCGGCGATCGCCCCGATGGCTATCACGAGCTGGCAATGGTAATGCAAACCATAGATCTAGCCGATCGCATCCATCTGCGCTCCAACGGCACCGATGTCATCCGCATCCACTGCAACCATCCGGGTGTACCGCAAGACAAAACTAACCTAGCTTACCGCGCCGCAGTATTGATGACAAAGCAATTTCCCAACGCTTTTGCACAGTATGGCGGCGTCGAAATCGAAATTGACAAACACATTCCCATCGCCGCCGGTTTGGCAGGTGGATCTACAGACGCCGCCTCAGTTTTGGTAGGCTTGGATTTAATGTGGAATTTGGGTTTAACTCAGTCGGAATTGCAGGAACTGGCAGCCCAACTCGGTTCGGATGTGCCTTTTTGCGTCACGGGCGGGACGGCAATCGCCACCGGACGCGGTGAAAAACTCGCCCCCTTACCGGATTTAGATAAAATATACGTGATTCTGGCAAAATACCGCCATTTGGAAGTTTCGACAGCTTGGGCTTACTCTACCTACCGAAAGCAATTCGGCAACACATATGCCTGCGATACCCAAAGCATAGAAGCGCGTTCCGCCAAGGTAAATTCAGGCTGCCTCGTGAGTGCGATCGCCCACAAAGATAACGCTAAAATCGGTGAGTGTCTGTACAACGACTTAGAAAAAGTCGTCCTGCCAACTTATCCCCAAGTGTTGCAACTGCGGGAAGCTTTCCAACGCACAGGCGTTTTAGGCACAATGATGTCAGGTTCTGGCCCCACAGTCTTTGCCCTCAGCGAGTCCTTAGATCGAGCAAACCAAATTAAAAAAGAAGTAGCCAATGCGATCTCCGACCCGGATCTGGACTTCTGGATAGCCCAATTTACTCCTAGCGGCATTGGCGTCGCTAATTAACGAAAAATTTATGAATAATCCCACTCCAACTCAAAATACCCCCTCCGCATCCGATCTCGCTAGCCCTAGCTCTCCGAGTCCTCTGCGTTGTTTGATCGGTTCCCTCATTGCTACGGGAATGACGATCGGACTTTATTTTCTGACCTCTTCCATTGCCCAGACTTTTGCCGCCAAACCAATTCAATCCCACAACGTTACAGTTATTAATATCACCGTTGCCGTCCGCACCTTAGTTGTCGGCATCAGCTCCTTGGCAACCTTCGTGTTTGGCATAATAGCGATCGGTCTGATCGCCCTAGCCATTCAAATTTCCATTCAACAGGTGAAAAATCAGCCCGCCCCACCCCAAAATTAATAAGTAATTATTTTTTCTAGGCAATAAAAGCGAGTAAGGTGGGCATGACCCACCTTATTAAAAACCTCTTAGACTGAGATAAAAATCGGTGCAAACTACACCAAATAAGAAATTACAAACGAAGACAAAGCTTCTCTTCTTTAATTTTCCATTCAAGACGGCAGTCCTGGGCGTGGCAGGCTAAAACCGTTAGCAACAGGGGCATACATAGGGTGCGAAAAACTGACATGAGCCATACCCGACCTGGGAGACTCATTCTGTCGTACCACGATCGGTTCATCTCTGTAGAGTCCGATCGCGCCATCCAGTCGTGCATTCGCTAAATTCGCACCGCTGAGATTGGCGTTGCTGAGGTTGGCACCGCTCAAATTAGCATTCAGCAGGTTAGCATCTCTCAAATCCGCACCACTCAGGTTAGCATCTTTCAAATTAGCACCCACTAAGCGGCCATCGCATAGAGTGGCATTGGACAGATTAGCACCTGTCAAATTGGCATTCCCCAAATTAGCACCACCCAAATCGGCACCACAGAGATTAGCACGATTCAGATTAACTCCAATCAGATTAGCACCATCTAAATCGGCACCGCTCAGGTTGGCTTCGCTCAAATTGGCATTCACCAAGTTGGCAAATCCCAAGTCAGCACCGGACAAAGGCACCGGAAGCTACGGTGGTAAGCTAACCAGTTATGCAAAACTGACGGGTGTGGAGTACAGTTTCTCCGCAATCTGGAATCCAAGCTAACCACTCGCTCTCGGAAAGCTCACAAAGAAGTAGTGCTTCATCAAAACTGAACGGGCTGGGAAGCTCTAAAAGTTTTACCCATGTGGAAGGTTGAAGTTCCCCTGCCAAAGGGGTCGGTTCCGTATCTACTGACCAATTACAGGGATGCAAACGGGATTTTCCAGCAACTTTCAGTTCGCAGATGTCGAGTTTCATAATCTTCTTGCCTCGGTAAGCAGCTTGCTGCCAAGCCTTTCCGATCGCCTAGCGGGACCCGATTTGGACAAACCCGATAAATCAACCCGGTTTCTCGCCCTGTCCAGCATCAGTCTTGTTTGAACAGATCGCGTCCTTCGCGTTTCGACCGAAGCGGTCTTAGCTAATGGTTTAAAACGTTTTTATTTCTGTAACTTAAGCTACAGAAATAATTTCTCTTTAGTCAAGTAACTGTCTTAGAACTTAACAGTTGCGATCGAAATTCCTAGAAATCGGCGCAAACTGCACTTTCAAAGCGATATTTCCTTCCCCCGCTGAGATGAAATCTTGCTAGCTTGGAGTATGAACAACAAAGCATTAACGGTAAGCTAGTCCGCACCGTATTGCTTAGGCTGGCAAGCTATCCGTTCGCGGTTGAAAATCATTCTCTATACTGCGTTGGTAGTAAAGTAATGAGAATGTCGATTGAGGGAAAATTATATGCTTGGTTTGTGCCAGCTATAACTCGGAAGCGATCGCACAATTTATCCAGTCTGACTGTGATATTAGGGTGAAAAATACATGACAGTTCTCGATTCCCACTTAATGACCTTTGAAAACGACGAACTTGTGCCACAATCTGCTCAACGGGTTGAACCGATCGAGCAGCTTTTGGCGATTGGCACCGCCCTTTCCAGCAGCCGGAATCTGGAAGAATTACTCAACTTAATCTTATCTAAGAGCCGGGAAATTACTTGTAGCGATGCTGGCAGCGTCTATTTACTAGATCGGAGCGACGCAATTCCCAAGCTGCTATTTAAGGTAGCGCAGAATGATTCTCAACCCAGTGCAACTTTAAACGAATTTGCTATGCCTCTGAGCGGTAAAAGTCTGGCAGGGTATGTAGCGCTTACGGGCAAATGCTTAAATCTGTCGGATGCTTATAATTTACCATCAGATGTTCCCTACCAGATCGACCTCAGTTTTGACCGGGACTTCTCCTACCGCACTCGCTCAGTTCTGGTGTTGCCAATGCAAGACCAAAATGGGGAAATCATTGGGGTGCTTCAACTCATCAATCGTAAAATCAGACCCGATACGATCGTCACTGCCGAAAATGTTGAAGAAGTAACTCAGCCTTATTCAGAGTGGGAAGAGAGGATTTTGCGATCGCTTGCTTCTCAAGCGGCGATCTCTATTGAACGCAATCACCTGCAAGAAAGTATTGAAAACCTATTCGAGAGCTTTGTCAAAGCATCTGTAGAACTGATTGAAATGCGAGACCCGACTACTTCAGGTCATTCTGAGCGAGTGGCTCAACTGGTAGTTCATCTGACTAAAGAGGTCAATTCAGTGACTACAGGTCTGCTACGACCATTTTATTTTACCGATCGCCAAATTAAAGAAATTCGCTATGCCGCACTCTTGCACGACTTCGGGAAAGTTTGCGTCCCCGAAGCGATTTTGGGAAAGCGGAAAAAACTTTATCCCGAACAACTGGAGAGCATTCGTCACCGCTTTGCGCTGACCAGAAGAACTTTGGAGATGGAAACAGCTCAAGCTAAATACCAGTATGTGCTGACGAAGCCGCTCCATCATATGATTGACGTTAACCCCGAAGCAAGCTGTCCTTACTGCCAAGATATTGAAAAACTGGACACTCAGCTGGCTCAAGAGCTCGAAAAACTCGATCGCTACTGGCGACTGCTAGTAGAGGTCAATGAACCAGAAACATTTGAAAATGAGGAATTTCATGCTTTTTCTGAGGAAGCTCTCGCACAACTGACAGAACTATCTCAATACAGATATCGAGACATCGACGGTCAGCTCAAGCCCCTAGTTTCCTTACAAGAAATGGCACAATTAATGATACCCAGAGGCAACCTCACTCCCGAAGAGCGTATGGAGATCGAAGCTCACGTCACCCACACCTATACATTTCTCCAACGCATACCCTGGACAACGCATTTCAAAAACCTCCCTATGATTGCCTACGCCCATCATGAAAAGCTGGATGGCAGCGGCTACCCTCAAGGTTTAAAAGATAAAGACATTCCCATTCAAACCCAGATTTTGACGGTTGCCGATATCTACGATGCCCTTACCGCCAGCGATCGACCTTACAAATGCAGATTGCAGGTGCAAACTTCCCTTCAGATTCTCCGACAAGAAGCCAGCAAAAACAGAATCAACAGGGATCTGGTCGATCTTTTCGAGCAACGCCAGGTTTTCGCAGTCCTGGGTCACTGCCTTGATTGACACTCCTCGGTCTAAAGACACGAGGATTCTTGCTTCATAGGGATGCCAATAAATTTACCCGAACTCTTGCATCTTCACCGTTTGCCCAACGGCTGCGAGTCCTCGAATGAGAACTACTTGAGCGGCGGCAACATCTCTATCAGTTGTATAGCCACAATTTGAACAAACGTGAGTACGTTTTGAAAGTTCTTTCTTGCCTGTCTCAACATCACAACTGGGGCAAATCTGGCTAGTTTTACGGCTGTCTACTTTTTGGAAATTGTAATAAAGCAACTTTTCTTTGGGCTCCCTTCCAATTTTTTGAGCCTAATCGTTTTCTGGAAACACGCTGTTGCAGCAATTTCATCTGGCGTTCCGCATCTACAAAAAACCTCGGACGCTTGACTAAAAGCCCATCAATATCTACTAATCGCTGCAACGGTTTATAGAATAAAGTCGCTCTCTTATGTGCGAGGCCCTAACCCCAGTTTTTTCGGTAGGGGCTAGAAAGTCAAAATTTTTTGCAATTCTTATCCTTTGCCAAAATTTTCCCCACAGATTCCACAACCTTTCCACAAAGGAGTTAAAAATTTTCCACAGCGCTTAAGTAGTTTTCCACAGGTTGTCACGGTCGGATCGAGTGTTTCTGTCCATCTGGGGATTTTTTTGGCAAACGCTTCAGCATCTGGGGTATGCTGAGTTTTTATAAAGATATGTAACAAAAAGTGGGTCAAAAAGCTTATTATTGCGTAGCCATTTTGTTAATGTGAAGATTTTTGTAATATTTCGCAGCATTGACAACCCCACCCCCAGATCGCAGACAATGATGCGGCTGACTGATCAGACGATCGGGGAATCAGGAATAAGGGACAAGGCAATGGAACATAGGTGGGTGTCATTCTCTCTATTTGCCCTGCTCCCCCGCTTTCTAGCTTCCCCACTCTCCCCCCTTCTTTGGAGCAGGTGTCTATGAACACAACCGTTAGTATGCTGGCTGAAATCCCGGAAGTACTCCACGAATCGCTCAAAAGCTACTTGGAAACGCATCCAGACTGGGATCAAGACCGGGTTTTTGCTGCTGCTCTCTCTTTGTTTTTGCTACAAAACGGAACTGGAAACACCCCAGAAGCGTCGCGCAGCTATCGTCGGGCTGCCCAGGTATATCTGGAAACGCTTTTCCGCAATTCTGTTTAAAAGTCGATCGAAAATGGGAAATTGGAAACGGTCATTGCAATTAAGGTTCAATAGAGAATAGCCATCGATGACCGATGACATGACAAATGACTGTTGACAAATGACAAACTCGTTAGACAGCTTAATCCTTGGGGCTGGAATTAGCGGTCTGAGCTTAGCCTACACCCTCAAGCAAGATGGACGGCGAATTTTACTGTGCGATCGCCAGCCAAGAGTTGGTGGGAACATCACCACAGGCTCCGCTGAAGGATTTATCTGGGAAGAAGGCCCGACGAGTTTTTCTCCGACGCCAGAATTGCTGAAGCTGGCTGTTGATGTGGGACTGGAGCAAGAGTTAGTGTTGGCCGATCGCCGTTTGCCTCGTTACGTATACTGGCAAGGTCAACTTCAACCGGTGCCCATGAGTCCCCCAGCAGCTATAACTTCCGAGTTGCTGACTTTGCAAGGTAAGCTGAGAGCGTTGAGAGGCGCTTTGGGATTTGTGGCCCCAGCTATGGGGTCTCAACTGTCCGCGCAAGGGGGAGAAGAAACTGTTGCCCAGTTCTTCCAGCGTCATCTGGGATCGGAAGTAACCCAGCGACTTGTAGCTCCCTTCGTTTCAGGCGTCTACGCAGGCGATCGCATCTCATCTGGGCGATACTGTTAAGCTGGGCTGGCAACTCATCCGCCTGCACAAGAGCGATCGATAAACCTACATTGCAGAATTTAATACACCCGCAGGACAAGAACAGGTGGAAGCACGTACCCTAGTTCTCACTTCACCTGCCTACGTCACATCTGAGGTGTGGCAAAATTTGGCACCGAGCGCAAGCCAAGCTTTGAAAGAAATCCCCTATCCTCCCGTAGCCTGCGTTGTCCTCGCCTATCCAGAAACTGCGCTCAAACATCCTCTACGCGGCTTTGGCAACTTAATTCCACGCGGTCAGGGAATTCGCACTCTTGGCACTATCTGGTCTTCGAGCTTGTTTCCCGGTCGCGCTCCGGCTGGATGGCAACTGCTAACCAACTTTATCGGCGGTGCAACTGATATCGAAATTGGCGATTTAGACGACGAGCAAATTGTCCGAGCGGTTCATCAAGATATCCGTCGTATCCTCCTCAAACAAGATTTACAGCCAAAAGTTATCGCTGTACATTTGTGGAAACGTGCTATTCCGCAATATACTCTCGGTCATCATCAACGCTTGGAGCAAATAAATCGAGATTTGGAGCAATTTCCCGGTTTATTCCTATGCAGTAACTACTTTGATGGCGTTTCTCTAGGAGACTGTGTTAAACGAGCTGTTGAGCGATCGGCTGAAATTCGCCAATATTTGCAACTGACACCTGTAGGTTGATTAAAGCGTCAGACTTAAAACTTACAGTTCCCTCATTTGTAGGGTAAATACAGGTTTGTCTGATTTTGATAACAATGTCAAATCTTGCAGGCAATAAGCTTTGTTATGATTAAATTTGCGAAAAGCTGAAACTTTCCTTAAAAATCATGTCTGAGAGAGCGACATCAATCTAAAATCCAAAATTCAAAATCTAAAATCTAAAATTAATCCAATGCTGCACGTTTCTGGGCTAAATGTCTACTATGGCGAAAGTCACATTCTCCGCAATGTGGATTTGAGCATATCCGCTGGGGAAATGGTGTGCTTGATCGGACGCAACGGTGTGGGTAAAACTACGCTGCTGAAAACGATTATGGGTTTGCTCAAACCCCGTACTGGTTCGATTAATTTTGCGGGTGAGTCGATCGACGGTAAGTCCCCGGACAAACGGGCAAAGTTGGGCATTGGTTACGTCCCCCAAGGACGGGAAATTATTCCCCGTTTGACGGTGAAGGAAAATTTGCTGTTGGGTTTGGAGGCAAGGGATGCAGGCAGGATGCCTGCGCCACAATTGCCTGACAATAAGCAGGAAATTTCAGAGGAAATTTTTGGGCTGTTTCCAGTTCTGAAAACGATGCTTTCTCGCATGGGTGGGGATTTGAGTGGCGGACAGCAGCAACAGTTAGCGATCGCTCGCGCTTTGATGGGACGCCCGCGCTTACTCGTACTTGACGAACCCACGGAAGGCATTCAACCTTCCATTATTTTAGAGATTGAGGCGGCTGTGCGCCGGATTGTTGAGTCTACAGGCATTTCTGTGCTGTTAGTCGAGCAACACCTGCATTTTGTACGGCAAGCCGATCGCTACTACGCTATGCAAAAAGGCGGTATTGTCGCTTCAGGGCTAACTAACGAACTCAGCCAAGATGTGATTCAAAGGTTTCTGGCAGTATAACTTTCATTAGACATCTCCTCCAAAAGAATCTTAAAGGGCAGACAGGATGCCTACCCCACAAGAATTTTTGGAGATGTCTAATTCACTTCCCTCCCCGTGGACGGGGAAGGGGTGGGGTGCAACGTACCTATCTTTGGGATTTAATTCATAAACTTATAATTATACAACATAATGAACAAAAAGTCAGCGTTAAAAAGTATGGTTTTTTGTTGTAGATTCTTGACAAAAAAATCATAATTGCTGTAAAGCTCGGATGACGTTTGGTTAAGTTAGTTGTATTACTGAAAATGTAAACAGCTATCTGCCTGCGATCGGGGTTATTTTGCTAGCCAAGTTAACTTGGTTGACGTTCACTCTTTCGTGAAGCGCGAGCCTAAATATATAGTGATATTAAAAAACGTTAAATCAACAATATCGGGGATTCCACAAAGACTCCAACCCAAAATTCTCATTTTTACCTTTGGCGCATCCCTACTGCCAGTGGTTTTGGTATTCGGGATAGCTTGGCGATTTGTGTATCAACCTCTGACAGATTTGGAAAAAACTCGACTTGACGATCAAGTCCTCGCTTTTCGAGGATTCACATCTGCTACGGGGAAGGGATTGCAAGATTTAGCCAACGGCTATGCAATCTGGACAGCTTTATATAATGCGGTACAGAAGCGCGATCGAGCTTGGATGAAGGAGGAGGTAACAGACCAACTGGTTTTTTCCACAGATGTGGATAACGTGCAGGTGGTGAATCGCTTTGGCGAAACTCTAGCAGAACGGGGAAGTGCTTGGCGATCGATTGCGGTGCAAGAAAGGGTTGTTGGTGCGATCGCGAAGAAAAAACCATTGCAGGAGTTGGTTACATATGGCGATCGGCAGATGTTAATCTTGGTGGCAGCACCTATTTTTCAAAGCGACGGTAAAGGTAATTCACCCGGAACCTTGATTGTAGGTCAAACACTGAATGATGCTTGGTTGCGAAAGTTTTTGAATTTTTCCCAAGCTACTACTAAGCTGGCAATTATTTCCCTTGACGGACAGTTAATGCTTTCGAGCATTGAAAAAATGAGTAGCGATACTTGGGAGGAAAATAATTTAACTGCTACGGTTTTACCGGCAATTAAACGAGGTGAGTCGGTGTACCGGATGGAACCGGAATCCGGACATAATACGATCTACGCTCCCATTAAGTCTGCGGGTAAACCTGTGGCGATCGCTAAAATTCAGATTTCGTCCGAGTATTTTCAGCAAGCATATTTAGTTCTCAATCGCGTAATTTGGATTGGCTTAGCGATGGCGATCGTATTATCGATTGCGATCGCTCGCCTGTTAGCAAGGCAAATTGGAGAGCCGATTAAACAATTAGCTCTTCGTAGCAAAACTCTCGCCACCGGGGATTTAGATTCACTCATTCCCGGTATTGATTCTGGCGGCGAAATCGGTCAATTGGCGAATGCTTATCAGGAGATGGCTACAGCTTTAAAAACGCTCATCTGTAACTTAGAGCAACGGGTGGCAGAACGCACTCAAGAGTTAGAATTAGCCCGTCAAACTTTGGAAGAACGAGTAAAGGAGCGAACTGAAGAACTTTGGCAAAAAAATCAGCAATTGCAGTCAGCCCACGACCAATTACAGCAATTAAATTTAGAAATATCTACTAAAGCCGAGCAACTTTCTCAAGCCCTGAAAAACCTTAAAAAGGCTCAAGTTCAATTGGTTCAAACTGAAAAAATGTCCAGTTTGGGTCAATTGGTTGCTGGGATTGCTCACGAGATCAATAACCCGATTAACTTTATCTACGCTAACCTCAGCTATGTCAATCGCTATACGCAAAATTTGCTAGATTTAGTAGATATTTACCAAGAAAACTATTCGAGTCCTGAAATTGAACAAATTATTGAACAGATAGAGCTAGATTTTTTAAGGATCGATTTGCCTAAAATTATCTCTTCTATGCAAAGTGGGGCCGATCGCATCAGTAAAATTGTCCTATCTTTGCGAAACTTCTCCCGGTTAGATGAAGCCGAAATGAAGCTTGTTAATATTCATGAAGGACTCGATAGTACTTTGCTAATTTTACAAAGTCGTTTGAAAATGAACAAAGGATATACCGATATAGAATTAATTCAAAAATACGGCAATTTACCCCTAGTAGAATGCTATCCCAGACAGATAAATCAGGTATTTATGAATGTTATTAGCAATGCAATTGATGAACTGGAAAAGCTAAAAGAACAACAAAATAAACAAATTACGATCGAAACAGAAGTGCAAACAAAAAATGAAATTCGTATCACAATTCGGGATAACGGTTCTGGGATATCAAGAGAATTAAAACATAAAATATTCGATCCTTTTTTTACCACGAAGCCAGTTGGAAAAGGTACTGGTTTGGGACTTTCCATTGCCTACCAAATTATTGAAAAGCATGGTGGTTACATAGATGTAATTTCCGAACCTGGTTGCGGTGCGGAGTTTGCGATCGTTCTACCCATAAAGCAACTTTAACAAAGCTACTTCTTTAGGAGGAGGAAAATAAGAAAGCATATACTATAAAACGGCAAACGTTTCCCGATCGTGTAGAAATGTTTTATGAAACATATCTACAGCTTCTTTTAATAAAAAAAGCGATCGCAGCGGATGACCTAGCAGCCATCGATACTTCAGAGTTTGTGAGAATATAATATTTGTTGAGTTCGTCGCTAATTTATGCAGTCTTTCTCTGAGCAAATATCTGCTAACATTACAGAAAAGCCAATTTTTAGCCTGGTTCTCAAACTGACGTCAAAACAGTCTTTATTTGTGTCCGACATTCTCATATACAACTATCATTGCAGGGAAAATATTTTGAATTCTTTGGAAGTGTTAAGGCTCGTTTCCATAGGCTCAGAAACAAAGATTGAAAATTCTAACGTAAAGTTTAATTTATTTGGCGAATCCAATCCAATTACTATTTCAGATTTTATCATTACTCCTAAATTGGGATTAATGCTCCGTTTCAACTCGTCACAGAGCTTTTTTTATTCTTCTCCAAAAAAAGATTCATCAGAAACATCAGAATTAACCTTTTCTACAGAAGACGACATAATAGTCGAACCTTACTTTTACGTCAAATTTACTCCAATGGAGAAGTAAGTATGAACAGCAATTACAACTTTCCCGAAAAAAGATTAATCCCTCCAGAAAATTTGCCAGATAACTTGGAAGTTCCAGATAACACTATTTTAGTTATTCCAGACCAAGGGGTATTCAAAAATCCTGATAATCTTAAAAAATTAGACCAAAAACGAGATTGGTTCAATCAGCATTTTTACTTTTGCCTTCCTTTGACTTTTGGGAATCAACACGGCTTTGTTGTTGTCGCTACTTCCGATCTTGTGATTCGGTGGGATGGGACAAATAGCGTATCGGGATTGTATATCCATCAAATTGGAGACGTTCCTAACCCAAACTTTTTGACCGTCAAATCTCATTTTGGATCTGGAATTTTAACTGTTCATCCTCGCTATATGTTCCGGACGCCTAAAAATGTCAACTTAATGGTTAAGGAACCGCCAAATTATCCGGTGGACGGGTTAAGCTGGATGAATGCGGTTGTTGAAACTGATAATTTGCGACGAGATTTTACTTTTAATATCAAAGTGACAAGAGCTAATTATGATATCTATATAAAAAAAGGTATGCCATTAGGTTGCATTCTACCATATCCCAGGTATTTTATTGATAATTATAAGTTAGAAGAATTAACAAACACCGAACAACTAGAAGTCGCTCGCCAAACGATGCAATATTTTTCCAAAGAAAGAAGTGAAATAGATCGAGGTATGCCTGGATTGAGGTACATGAATGGTGAAGATATTTATGGCATAAAATTTGACCATCATCAAAAGGTTTTGGATAATGGTAAATGGTGGGAACAAGTTAAAGATAAAACATAAGATGGCTAAGTCACAGTCTGAAGAAAATTCCAAGCAGGAAAGCTTTGGCACTGCCAAAGTGTATATAAACAATGCCAAATCGATTCTCAACAAAGCGACGGGTTTTATCGATTATTACGATTTTACACTCAACCCTTATCGAGGCTGTCAGTACGGATGTAGCTATTGCTATGCGGCGGCATTTAGTCCCAATTCTAAAATGCGACAAGATTGGGGTAACTGGGTGATTATCAAACAGAATGCAGTGGAAATTTTGGAAAAAGAATTGCAGAAATGGCAGAAGAAAAATCCAGATAAACCTGCCAGTATTTATATGAGTAGTGTCACCGATCCCTATCAGCCGATCGAATCCAAACAAATGCTAACGCGAGGCTTGTTAGAGGCGATGGTGAAGTATCAACCTATACTGGTAATTCAAACTCGCAGTCCCCTGATTGCCAAAGATGTCGATATTTTGCAACAGTTTCGACGATTGCGGATTAATATGAGCATTCCTACTGGTAGCGAACAAGTCAGGAAGGATTTTGAGCCGCGCACTCCCAGTATATCAGCTAGATTAAAAGCGATCGAAACCCTTAAACGGAACATTCGCTACCAAGAAAGCCACTGGATCAGATTTTCCGTTACCATTACGCCGCTACTCCCGACTTTTCCAGAGGATGAAGTAGATTTCATTCGCAAACTCGAAATTGTCGATCGAGTGGTAATTCAGGAATTTCACCCGACTCAAACTCGTTCTCTCGTGGCGGGAACGCGCCAAGAAGCGGAAAATATTAAGCAAAAATACTCTTGGTGGTACGATAACGAACAGCTAAACTATTTGCAGTTTAAGGAAAAATTGGATTTACTTCTCTCTGGCGTTGAGATCAAGGAAGGTAAGGCAGGATTTGGCTTTGAGTAATGCGATCGCAAATTGGTGGCGTTCCTATCAGTTCCATACCGCCATCAAAAAAGGTAACCTACGTCGCGCAGAAGAGTTATTACAAGAAATACAAAAATCGGGAGCCAGACTTTCATCACTCGAAAAGCTATTTAAAGATAAGCTGCAACTCGAACAAACTACGCGAGATTACCGCCAACAAATTTCCGCACAATACCGACAGCTAAGTCAACTGCGTCAACAACTCGAACAGATAGAGCCGAGTCAAGCACTTGGGGAAATCTCTACCGATATATTAACACCGGAGCCGGAGTTTATCGAATTTGTATCAAAAAACTTTAAGTTTGTGGAGCATGATGAAAATATGCTTCAATGCACGGGGATCGATCGCCGTGTTTTTGATGATTTTGAGGAAAGCTTAGCTGATTTTATCAAAGAAGAGTTTAGCCAACAAAGTCGGAAAAAGAACTTTCATTTTTTACTAGATGATGCGATTAACGATATCAACAGATTAAAAGGTGGACAAGACCCTCAATATAGGTTTGAACTAAGTCCGCATATCTACTTGATGAGGTATTTTTTAGATAATGTTTATTGTGCCTATCTCGCTTGGTTTCTGATCTACAAAGCTGGCTTATTACCATCTAAAATTAATATTCTCGATATTGCTGCGGGTCCAGGTACGATCGCTTACGGATTGGCTTTATTGTTACAAAGCAGTAATAGCTTTTTACCCGCACCTCCCACGCACGTTTCTTACTACTCTCTGGAACAACAGAAGAATTTCCAGTATCGCGGATTGCAATTTTGGCGAAAATACATAGAGCCGCAAGAAACAGCCACAAACGCTTACTTCCGTTTCGATACTTCTAGCATTTTCGATTACGATAATCAGTCCGCCAGAATCCCGTTAAATTTCTTTAACTTGATTGTGATTTCTCACTGTTTCTTCTCTGACTCTGAAGCACGCGATAAATCTATAGCTGTTTACAACGATATATTTACGAACTGCCTTCAAGAAAATGGTCATGTACTGCTGATAATTCAAGGAAAGAAGTTATTTAAAGCATACGGAATTCGGCAAAGCGAAAGTCTAACTCAGGAAGAAAGCGTGGTTAAAAAATTTGTAGAAGAGCTAGGCTTGAATTTAGTCTGGTATAAATACCTCACATCAACATATAGAAGAGAGCCGATTCCTGATTTTGGAATATTTGCACGAGAAAACTTACCTACCCAGAAATTTATGAGTCCGCTATTTCGTCAATACTTCAAATTAAACTTTGACTTAAACTACGGACTTGATGATTATGTAATATTGGCGAAAAAATGATGATAGTGTCGTCATTAGCCATAAACTAATGACGAATGAGTAAATAATTAATGACCGATCATCCAAGGTCGTCCATCGTTATGCTTGTGCTGGTGATGATGGTGGTGGTTATGATGCTTTTTAATTTGAGTGCGATCGACTACACGAGGTTCCGCACTTTGCTCAATTCTAGTTCTTAGAGAATTGGGCATCATCATCAAACCAGCAACCGAATAAATTCGTTTGGCTACAGTTTCGCAAATTGGGCAAAGCATCGGTTCGCTGGCTGCACTCATACTCCGCCATTCTTCAAAAGTTCCGCAATTTTCGCACTTAAATTCGTAAAGAGGCATAATCAATTTTGGATTTTAGATTTTGGATTTGAGAAACCCGGTTTTTGAGAAAAACCGGGTTTCTAGAAGCAGGTGAATTTCTTCTCCTGTCCCCCCTCTCCGTGACGGAGAGGGGACTGGGGGGTGAGGTTCTACGTCGGTAGAACATTCTTTTCAAAAATTGCTGTCGGAACTGCAATAGTACAACAAGCATTGGGAATATCGACAATGCCGCTAATTCTTCCCTCCACTGGTGCAGAACCTAAAAGCAAATATATCTGCTCTCCCGTATAGCCAAACTTCTTGAAATATTCGATCGCATTCAAACAAGCACGGCGATAAGCAACATGAGCATCTAGATAATATTGCTGTCCGGTAAATTCGTCAACAGAAATGCCTTCAAACACCAAATATTCCGAATAGCGAGGCTCAACTGGGCCTGGTTTGAAAATCGGGTTGGTCAGACCGTATTTTTCTACACCGCCTTTAATCAAATCAACGTGCAAATCGAGGTAACCAGCCATTTCGATCGCACCGCAGAAAGAAATCTCCCCATCTCCTTGTGCAAAGTGAATATCTCCCATTGAAAGTTTCGCACCTTCCACATAAACTGGAAAGTAAATGCGGGAACCTTTTGACAAATTTTTGATATCGCAATTGCCGCCGTGTTCGCGGGGTGGAACAGTTCGCGCCGCTTCTTGGGCAATTCGATCGTATTCGGCACCCTTTAACGAACCGAGAATGGCATTTTTCGGATTCGGCAATGCTGCTAAAGGCGGTATTCGGTTGGGATTGGTTGCGACTAAATCCGCTTCCCGCTTATTCCAAGTAGCTAACAAATCGTGAGAAGGCGCACAACCGATCAATCCAGGGTGAGGAATTCCCGCAAATTTCACATTAGGAATATGGCGAGATTTTGTATAAATTCCTTGAATATCCCAAATTGCTTTCTGTGCGACTGGGAAATGTTCTGTGAGGAAACCGCCGCCATTTTCTTTAGCAAAAATTCCGGTAAAACCCCATTCGTAATCCAGTAAAGTTCCTACATCTAAGATATCAACAATTAGGATATCTCCTGGCTCGGCACCGTTGACATAAATAGGGCCGCTCAATACGTGAACAACTGTTAAATCGACATCGCGCACATCGTTGGGGCTGTCGTTGTTGCCGATTTGTCCGTCCGTCCAATCTTTGCATTCTATTCGGAATACAGCGCCAGGATTGACAGAAACTACTGCCGGAATATCGGGATGCCAGCGATTGTGACCTACCAACGGTTGCTCGGTAAATGGCTTGTTCAAGTCTACTTTGAAGAGAACTTCAGGCATAGTAGTACCCCGATTTTCTAGTTTTATGCGATGTTTTGCCCTCGCCTGAGTTGAGATTAAATTCCTATGGCGATAATAAACTGTAGTTTTTAATACCAAAAATTACGACCGATTGTAACTATTTATTAGTTAAATCGATTCCGAACGCTCTAGAAATTATTGAGAGAGTTTAAAAAATAAATAGTTTTTTAAACTAATTATAAAAAGTTTTGTTTTTTAGGCGGCAAAGTCAGCTATAATTGTGAATTGAAAATTTACTTCAGGAGTTAGGCATTCTCAGAGCAAAAACCCGGTTTCTTTTCAGAACCCTGCGGGGAGGCCAGAAGAGCGGAATTATATGTTTACAATGCGAGATCGTATATTCTAGAGGCAACGGGATGGATAATGAATGCTAAAGGGCGGGAAAAATTGGTAACATATACAACTAATTTGACAGCCCAAAGTTCTGGCGACAAGCAGGCTGAGCGTGGCGAGCGATCGTCCTATCCTTTCTTTTTCCATCGTGGCCCGATCGCTGGGATCGCCATAACCAGGAAGCGTTGACTTATAAAGATGAGATCTTTTATCTGTCTGGCATTATTAACTTTTCTGCTCGTGACGGCTATTTTTCCGGCAGTCGCGCAAGTTACCGATTTTAGATTTTCGGTTATTCCAAATATTATATCTTTTAGCGAAATGAAAAATCTCTCCCCCCTACCCGCTTCTGTGACAACAAGACTAGGGGTAAAAATAAGTCCATCTTTTGATAAGAGATGGGATGGGGGAGAGGTTTTTGCAACTGTTTTAGAAGACGGAAAAAAATTATACGATGCGGGAAGGTTTTCGGATGCGGTTGCTGTCTGGGAAAAGGCAGCAGAAAGTTATCGAGAAAAGAACGATCGCCTCTATCTCGCTCTGACTTTAAATTATCTCTCCAACGCTTATCAAGAGTTGGGACAGTGGGAGAAGGCAAAAGATGCGATCGCCCAAAGCCTCAATCTCTTAACAAATTCAGCAACTCGTCAGCACTCAGCACTAATTTTCGCTCAAGCTTTGAATTCTCAAGGTAGTCTTCAGTTAGCTATGGGACAAACAGAAGCTGCTTTGGACAGTTGGAAAGAAGCCGAAAATGCTTATGAAAAAGCTGGTGATGCAGCGGGAATTCTGGGTAGTAAAATTAACCAAGCACAAGCTTTGCAAGCTTTGGGTCAATATCAGCGTGCCAAAACCAATTTAGAAAATGCAAATAAAAACTTGGTATCTTTACCAGATGCGATCGTAAAATCTGTAGGATTGCGAAGTCTGGGAGAAGCGCTGCAAGTTTTGGGAGATTTGCCTAAGTCTGAAGAAGTATTAAAGCAAAGTTTGGCACTCGCGCAAAAATTAAATTCTCCTACGGAAACGAGCGCTGCTCTTTTTAGTTTGGGAAACCATGCCAAAAGTGCTGGAGATAGTAAAGCGGCTTTGGATTTTTATCAACAAGCAGCTGCGATCGCACCCAGTCCTATTGCCAAACTGGAAACTTTACTAAATCTACTTAACTTAAGCATAGAAACCAAAGGGCAAGAAAATATCCCATATTTAATATCCCAAATTCAGACGGAAATTTCTAAGTTAAACCCCAGTCGTTCGGGTGTTTACTCTCAAGTTAATTTTGCTGAAACTTTGATGAAGTTATCATTAGTCAGCGGTCAATTATCAGGGGGAAATCAAGAAGAACAAATAACCAACGAAAGACAAGGTAATACAAGCATTGCTAAATTATTAGCTACAGCAGTTCAACAAGCAAGATATCTCAAAGATGCCAGAGCGGAATCCTATGCTTTGGTAGCGTTGGGTAAATTATATCAACAAAATAAACAGCAATCGGATGCGGAAAATTTGACTCAGCAAGCGCTAACAATTGCACAGGCTATTAGCGCCAATGATATTACTGCTCGGTCTGCTTGGCAATTAGGTAAAATTTTAAAACAAGAAGGTCGAAATGAGGATGCGATCGCTGCTTACACGCAAGCAGTTAAAACTTTGCAAATTCTCCGCAGTGACTTGGTAGCTACCAATACAAACCTACAGTTTTCTTTTCGAGAAAGTGTCGAACCTGTCTATCGCGAGCTAGTTGGGTTATTGCTAGATGAAAGCTCAGACTACTCTGCTGCATCAACGGAAAATTCAAAATCCAAAATTCCCAATCGCATCGCTCAAGCTCGTGAGTTAATTGAAGCGCTACAACTAGCAGAATTAGACAATTATTTTCGAGAAGCTTGTTTGAATGTCAAACCGCAACAAATTGATGCGATCGATCGGCAAGCCGCAGTTATTTACCCGATTATTTTGAGCGATCGTTTAGAAGTAATCTTATCTTTGCCAGAAAAACCTCTGCGCCACTACAAAACCGATTTGCCCGAAAGTAAAGTAGAAAGTATTCTCGAACAATTGCTAGAATCAATCAACCCGATTTTTTCCCAGGAAGAGCTTTGGCAAGTATCCCAACAAGTTTATGATTGGCTGATCCGACCGGCAGAAACAGATTTAGCTACAAGTGGAATTAAAACTTTGGTGTTTGTGCTGGATGGTTCTTTGCGAAATTTGCCAATGTCAATTCTTTATGACGGTCAAAAATATCTGATTGAAAAATACAGTATCGCTATAACTCCCGGTTTGCAATTACTACCAACGCGATCGATCTCTGCAAAGCACCTAGAAGTTTTAACCGCCGGACTTACTGAGTCTAGAAGTGGGTTTTCAGCTTTACCGGGAGTCGAGGCGGAATTAAAAAGAATCGCATCGGAACTGCCTTCCCAAATACTTTTGAATCAGCAGTTTAGCGAAGAAAACTTATCTACGCGAATAAAAGCGGCTTCATTCCCGATCGTACATTTAGCCACTCACGGTCAATTCAGTTCTAACCCAGATGAAACATTTATTCTTGCTTGGGATAAAAAACTGAATGTCCGGCGGTTTGAAGAAATATTACGCTCTAGAGAAGGAAAAGAAACCAGTGCGATCGAATTGCTTGTCCTGAGTGCCTGTCAAACTGCCGCCGGGGATAATCGCGCTGCTTTGGGATTGGCAGGAGTAGCGCTCAAATCGGGCGCACGCACTACTTTAGCGACCTTGTGGTCGGTAAAAGATTTATCCACCGCCACCCTCATCACCGAGTTTTACTCTCAACTTGGCCAACCTCATGTTACTAAAGCGGAAGCTCTCCGTCGCGCTCAACTATCATTGTTAAAAACACCCCAATTCGAGCATCCGTTCTACTGGTCTCCCTTTGTTTTGGTAGGAAATTGGTTATAAGAGCGGCGGAGAAATGTAAAAATGTTTTTACACAACCTTAATCAAAACTTTGTAATTGTTATACATGACCGAGATATAGTAATTATAATACCTAGTTTTAGATCCAGGGATTCAATTATGAGCAGCCCCAAAAATTTTCTACCTCTGACAATATTTTCGCTAGCCTTATCTTCACAAATCCTGCTGAGTTTAGGTATAGCAAAGCAATCACAGGCAAAATTTATACCGAGTAACGAAAACCACAATCAACTAAAGTCATTAATCGAGATAAATTTTGACCCGCCGAGCGACGGAAAACCGAGCGATACCGCCGGGGGAGCATCGCGCAGTCCGGATGGTAAGGTTTGTCCTCAAGATGCAAAAGCAAACACACCTTGGATAGCCCCACTGATGCCAACCACTACGCAAGCAAAAACAGCCGCAAAGCATCCGACATTATTTGTTTATATGCCGGAAACTTCAGCTAGAAAAGTATTTTTTACTTTGAGGGATGAGACAAAAAAAAATATTTATCGAACAATGCTGACAATTACTGGGCAAGCGGGTATTGTCAGTATTAAAATACCGGATGAAGCACCGGAGTTAGAAACGGGCAAGAATTACAAGTGGTACTTTGTGGTCGTATGTGGAAATACGGTCAGACCAGATAGTCCGGGAGTAGAGGGAGAGATCCGGCGAGTCGAACCGAATCCGGAACTAAACAGTCAAATACAAAAAGCGACACCAGTAGAGCGTGCAGCTTTGTACAACAACGAAGGGCTTTGGTACGATACAATTGCCACTGTGGCTGAGCTAAAGCGATCGCAACCCCAAGATACAAAGATAACAACTATGTGGGAGGAATTGTTAAAATCGGTGGGATTAGAAGCGGTTTCAAAACAGCCACTATTAAACTAGAAGCTTTTTTCTAGTTTGAAATCCGAATGTTACCCAATCCTATACTTCGCCCACTCCAACGATCGATCGGACAATGGCGCGGCGTGCTGATTACCGCACCAAGCATTGCGGGGTTAGCAATTCTCGCTAACTCAGTGGGTTTGTTTCAAATGCTGGAATGGGCGACTTTGGATTTATATTTTCGCCAGCGACCTTCTGAGCCGATCGACGAGCGGATCGTTATTGTCAGGGTGGATGAGTACGACATCAAACAAATTGGCAAATGGCCCATTCCTGATGCTGTCTTAGCAAAAGCGCTCGATCACCTGAAAGCACAACAACCGCAAGCGATCGGCTTAGATATTTATAGAGACTTACCAGTACAACCCGGTCATCAGAAATTAGAGCAAGTTTTCAAGTCCACACCGAACTTGATCGGTGTTGAGAAAGTGGTTGGGAATAACGTTGCCCCAGCACCAACCTTGAGCAAACTCGGTCAAGTTGCCTTCGCCGATTTGGTATTGGATGCTGATGGCAAAGTGCGTCGAGGTTTGATGTCTGTCAAACTTGAAGAAAATCAAACAAAACTAAGTTTGAGCGCTCGTTTGAGTTTAATGTATTTGCAAGCCAAAGGAATTACTTTACAAACTAAGAAACCGGGCGAGTTGCAATTAGGTAAAGCTGTATTTACTCCTTTTAGAGGAAATGATGGTGGCTATGTTCGCGCTAATTATGGTGGCTACCAAGTTTTGTTGAATTATCGCGGATTGGAGAATAAATTTCATCAAATATCAATAACTGATGTTTTGGCAAATCGAATATCGCCAGACTTACTGCGCGATCGCATAGTGCTGATCGGCGCAACCGGACAAAGCTTCAACGACCTGTTTCTCACTCCTTACAGTCGCAGTTCCCTCGGCACTGCAAAGCAAACTCCTGGTGTAGTTATTCATGCCAATTTAATCAGCCAGACCTTAAGTGCGGCACTGGAAGGACGGGCGCTCATAAAAGTATGGCCTGAACCGCTGGAGTGCTGGTGGATTTTTTTTTGGTCTACCTGCGGCGCAATTTTAGCCTCAATTTTCCCTCTCAAACGATACACACTTGGGAGCATTTTCCTACTTGGGTGCGGTTTGAGTAGCGGTTATTACCTAGCATTCTTGAATGGCTGGTGGATTCCCGGAGTTCCCTCACTTTTAGTTTTGGTCGGTTCTGCTGTTGTTAATACTGGCTATATTCTCATCGAAAATTTGCACATTTCCCATAAAAAATTAGAGGATTATTCGCGCACGTTAGAAGAAAAAGTAAAAGAACGCACCGTGGAATTAGAACGAAAAAAAGATGAGCTAGAGCAACAGGCGATCGAACTTGCCAAAGCCAAAGAAATTGCTGTTGCCGCTAACGCCGCCAAAAGCGCCTTCCTGGCAAATATGAGCCACGAACTTCGCACCCCCCTCAATGCTATTCTCGGCTTTACCCAGCTGATGGCTCGCGATGCTTCTCTGTCTAAAGAAAACCAAGAATACATAGGCATCATCAATCGGAGTGGCGAGCATTTATTAAGTCTCATTAACGATGTTTTAGAAATGTCCAAAATCGAACTAGGACGGCTAGAACTGAATGAAAATAACTTAGATTTATACAACCTAATCGACACTGTAAAGGAATTGTTTCAACTTAAAGCTGAATCCAAAGGCTTAGAGTTAATATTTGATGTAGAAATGGATGTGCCTCAATATATCATTACTGATGGCAAGAAATTACGACAAATTTTAATAAATTTACTGTCAAACTCTATTAAATTTACCGAGCGCGGTAGTGTGATACTTCACGTAAAAACTCTAAGTGAATCCTCTCCAAATAACGCTAAATTAAATCAAAAAGATTCCACTTTATTATTTGAAGTGCAAGATACTGGCTTTGGCATTGCTCCAGAAGAAATAAATAGTTTATTTGAAGCGTTTGTCCAAACAGAAACAGGTCGTAAATCTCAACAAGGAACAGGTTTGGGATTAGCAATCAGCAAACAATTTGTAGAACAAATGGGAGGAAAAATTAGCGTTCAAAGCCAGGTGGGTAAAGGAACTATTTTCACATTCAGTATTCAGGTGCAAGCAGCGTTGGCAACCGAAAATATAAAAGCAGAACCAACAGCGATCGCACTAGCACCCAATACCCCAAAATATCGCATCTTGGTAGTAGACGATCGATATGAAAATCGTCTACTATTAATTAAATTACTCGAATCCATAGGCTTCTTTGTGCGCGAAGCTAGCAACGGTGAGGAGGCAATTGCGATTTGGTCAGATTTTGAACCCCACTTAATTTGGATGGATATAAAAATGCCAGTTATGGACGGTTATGAAGCAACTAAAATAATCAAAGCCACACCACAAGGGAAATCCACCATAATTATTGCCCTAACTGCTAGCGCTTTGAAACACGAACGCGAATTTATGTCTGAAGCTGGTTATGATGATTTTTTACTCAAACCATTTTCGGAAAATTTGCTTTTAAACAAAATGGCGGAATATTTAAGTATTTCCTACGTCTATGCAGGAGAAGAAAAAACCGATTCACAAGCATCCAAAAATCTTTATTCTGCCCTAACAATCGAAGATTTGTGCGTGATGTCATCTTCTTGGGTACAAGAACTATATGACGCAGCATTAACCTGCGATGATGGGCAAATCATGGAATTAATCAAGGAAATTCCACAATCAAATACAAATTTGGTTCGCGCCCTAACCGATTTGGCACACGACTTTCGCTTTGACGTACTCATAGATTTAAGTATGAAATTAATCAATGAATAGCAAGTAGCAGACGTAAAATGTTGAAAAAGTTACTCAAAGCCTGGAAATCGCCACAAGAAAGAATATTAAATTTGCGCTTGCCAGAAAAGCATTCAATCCTATTCTGAGGAAGATCGGTTATACACTTGGAACAACAAGGAGTCGCGTTTTGGGAACGAAAACTATTTTGGAGAAACCTTTTTATCGAAGTCTGCCTGTCGCACCACATAACTAGGGGAGTCAACTGGCAGACTCCCTCCTACTTGATATTGGTAGTCCGAGTTTTGTGCTGACTTCATTTAGGCTGAAAGGGCAGGCTTAATTTCACTCATCAGTCTACCGTTTTTGTTCGAGCTTGTAAAAACAACTAATCTCAGACTCAACAAATATTAAGTCAGCGTCCAAACGCCATCCCAATCTTCCGATGGAGGATTTTGTAGCAAATACTGACAGCGTTTGAGAAACATCGCCGATGGTTTGTCGTTAATTTTCATATCCTCCACAATAACTGCAAACTCATTCATCGCCCGTCGAAACTTGCGATTTAGATAATGTTCGCGTCCTTGATTGTAATGTTCGATCGCTTTTTGCTTCTCCTCAGAAATTAGATCGGCACGCAACCCTAAAACTTCGTAAATAGCTATTGGTTGGTTTCTCCCTTTGGCATGAATGTAATCAAGCTCTCTAGCCCATATCCGCTCCGCGCAAGATTCGTATGTACTTTTACTAATAACGATATCGCAGCCATAATCCTTACTCAGACCTTCCAGATAAGCCGCGATATTTACGCCATCTCCGATTACAGTAAATTGGTTTAGTTTGCTGGAACCAATATTACCCGTGATGAGGGGATCGGAATTGATGCCAATACCTATTTGAATTGCAGGTTTTTTCTTGGCAACAAGATTGGCATTAAATTCTGCTAAACTTTGGCGCATTTCCAGGCCACTTTGCACTGACATCCAAGCACGCTCTTCTAAAGGCGAGGTTGCACCAAAAGTCACCATTATTAAATCGCCAATGTATTTATCTAAGGTGCCTTTGTATTTAATAACGACGTTTGACATTACCTCAAAATATTCGTTAAGCAGACCGATTACCTCCACTGGCTCCATGTTTTCCGTCAAAGTAGAGAAACTGCGGATACCTGAGAATAAAATCGAAACATCCCGGCGCTCTCCCTGAAATTTGGCCTCATCCATTCTAGGTAACTCCTGTATCAATTGCTGAGCCATATAGCGCTATATTCTACTCCTAAAGGGTTGCTCACACTGATGTCCCAACTCACCCCAAACATCGCCAACTTCAGTTTCAGTGGAGGCTTCAGTCAGTGTACTTATACATAAAGTGACTCTAAAAGGCTTTTGACGCCATGAGTAGCGACATGGGTATAATTGACCTGCGTCAACATAGTAGAGAGATTTACATCACTGACTTGAGAACCTTAAGTAACTCCAGCTACTCCAAGTTGCCATCCAGACTGACGCGATTGCAAGCATCAACTGCTACACTCCCACTGGTTATGAGCGTCAAATTGAGTTTTGTTTTGTAATATCAAAATTTTCAATTTTTTGTTGTTAATTATTAATTATTAATACAAAAATCGATCGTACACCTAATCCGAGTATAAATCCCCCCTGCATATAAAATTAACTTTACAGGCATTACCTGCTGTTTATCTTAATAAAGAAAAATAGTAAAATCACGGAATGTGTAAGATTTTTTTATACCCAAACCAAACTTGTGTGGGGATGCACTCGATCGCATTAGTTATCAGCTGTTACCTCTTTACTCAACAATTGTCGGTTCATCGACTCCCACCGGAGCTACCTCCTTGGCCCCCTCTCGTATCCGGAGACCCTGGAGAGGGAGGGTCATACGCGGCTAAAATCTTGTCAATATGGATGTCACCGCTAATAGCTATTTTAGCGACAAAGGTATCAGTCTCCCAGCGGCATTGCACGCTCTGATTACTTTTCAACTCGGCGCTGAGGGCATCCGAACCGCTAAGTAGGACGATTCCAAGAATGATGAGAAGTTTTTTCATTTGTTTTTTCCTCTTCAATTTGAAGATATTAGATGAAAAGTTTATCCGATCGGTTCCTTAGATTCCACCCCTCTTTTTATGGATTTGATAAAGATTGTGTAATGAAATCGAAAAGATAAACTTATAACCGCTATTTCGAGAGGTATTTTTATTGCCCAGAAAATTGCATCAAATTATGGATTAAACACAGAAAGTGCTGACCCTAATTCCAGCACAACTCAAGAGTATGTTAAGGGTAGTTTAGATTTCTACGCTACTAGCTAGTTTTCGCTGTGTAGATGCTGGTAAAGATTAATCGCCACCTGAAAAGTCATCTACTATACCTTAATTTTTACATATTTACCCGGCCAACATAGTGATCGCAGTCACTAAATGGCACTGATGACAATCCCTTTGCGATCGGATATTAATGCGATCGGCCTATTCAAAGGGCTTTGGCGCAAATCTTTGATGCTTTCGGATAAGTAGCGAGGTAATTCTTCAGCCAGTCGCAGCCGCGCTTGAGCAGCTCGTCCAATTCTTCCACACGCCACAGCCGCACCATACCATCCATTCCTACCGTCGCCAGGTAGCGCCCATCTCGGCTAAAGCTAAGACTGTAAAGGCTGCCTTGATGCCCAACAAATTCATTAATCCGCTGCCCCGACAGAAAACGCATCTGTGCCGTACCATCCTGTCCTGCGGTAGCCAAACGCTGTCCATCCGGGCTAAAAACTGCACTTAGAACCCCGCCTTGATAAGTATTAAATCCATCCAGCTGCTTCCCGGACAAGTTCCAAAGCTTAACAGTAGTGTCTGCGCCTGTTGTAACGAGGCGCTGTCCATCCGGGCTAAAGCTCACGCTTAAAACCCCATCTCCATCTGCCTTGATTCTAAGCAGCTCCTGGCCCGACAAATTCCAAAGTCGAACTGTGCCGTCTCTTCCAGCTGTGGCCAAGCGCTGCCCATCCGGACTAAAACTTACACTCCAGATTGATTTCTGATGACCCTTGAATTCTACTGCCTGCTGCCCGGACAAGTTCCAAAGTCGAGCCGTGCCATTTTCTCCAGCTATGGCGAGGCGCTGTCCATCCGGGCTAAAACTGACAACGTAAACTCTGCCACGATGACCGTTCAATAGAGTTAGCTGCTGCCCAGACAAATTCCAAACTCTCACCGTACCATCGTTCCCTGCTGTGGCGAGGCGTTGCCCATCGGGACTAAAAGTGACGCTATTAACCCCACCCGTATGACCGCTGAACTCAGCCATCTGCTTCCCAGACAAGTTCCAGAGTCGGGCTTTGCCGTCCTGTCCTGCTGTCGCTAGATGCTGACCATCCGGACTGAAACTTACACTCCAAGCCTCGCTCTTATGTCCGCGCCATTGAACCAGCTGCTGTCTCGATAGGTTCTGCGGGTTAGACAAGTCCCACAGTCGGGCAGTACCGTCTGCTCCTGCTGTGGCTAAGTTTTGTCCGTCCGGGCTAAAGCTCACACTCAAAACCCAGTTTTTGTGACCGTTTAATTCAGCCAGCTGCTTCCCGGATAAGTCCCTCAGTCGAACTGTACCGTCTGCACTTCCAGTAGCTAAGCTCTGACCGTCAGGGCTATAGGTCACACTCAAAACCCAGTCCTTATTTTGCCATTCAGCCAGCTGCTGACCGGACAAATTCCAAAATCGAATCGTGCTATCTAATCCTGTAGTAACTAAACTTTTTCCATCCGGGCTAAAACTGAGGCTGAGGACTGCCTGTTGATGACCTTTGAATACAGCCAGCTGCTTGCCGGACAAGTTCCAAAGTCTGGCGGTACGATCCTGTCCGGCTGTGGCGATGCGCTGGCCATCGGGACTGAATTTCACGCTCCAGATTTCTGTTTGATGGCCTTTGAATACAGCCAGCTGCTTGCCAGAGAGGTTCCAAAGTCTGACCATGCCGTCTTCTGCTGCGGTAACTAAACGCTGTCCGTTCGGACTCAAATTTATGCTCGTGACTTTACCCTGATGACCTGTTAATTTAGCCAGTTGTTTGCCAGAAAGGTTCCAAAGTCGGACGGTGCCATCTTCTCCGGCGCTGATGAGGCGCTGTCCGTCCGGACTGAAACTCACTCCTCTGACTTTACCCTGATGACCTGTTAATTTAGCCAGTTGTTTGCCAGAAAGATTCCAAAGTCGAGCGGTGCCGTCTTCTCCTACGGTAGCTAAGAGTTTACCATTAGGGCTGAAACTGACGCTGTAGACTCGACCGCGATGACCGATGAACTGAGTTCGCTCGCGGATATTGTCCAAAATCGTTTGTAAAACCCACAAAGGACTGGTGACTGGATAGTTTTTCATACCTCGGTGGTCTTTCACCATTTCTTTCAATCCTTGTCCAGCCTCCATACCTAAGAGTAAGGCTTCTATTTCTTGACGATCGATCAAGAATTTTCCCAGAGCGGTAACCGATTTCTGCTCTATATTTAAGCTTTTCTGTGCTTGGTTCAAGTTTTCCTGTGCTTGGTTCAAGTCTTCCTGTGTTTGTTTTATGTTTGTGCTAGCCCACATTACTACAGCGATCCACAAAATTGAGATTACAGCTAATCCCGCCAAACCTTTGCGAATTGTTCGCCTTGCTTTCTGTTCTGCTTCCGCTAGTATCCGATTAGCTTCTATCTGTATATCCAGCGCAATTTGAACTTGCAATTTGTCTAATTCTTGACTGGCAGCTAAGAATTGATAATCGCGATCGCTCAAACTTTTACCTGCTGCCCACGCCAGTGCATCTTGCAAAGCCTGTCCGTGCAACAAGCGCGATCGATCTTGACAATCTGAAGCTAACCAAGCTGTTAATCCTTCTGAATAAGGTCTGAGATTTTCTAGTTCTTTTTCGACCCAATTTTGATTGAAAACACATTCATAAATACGGTTATAAACTTTTAAATTTCCTTGTTGCTCTACTACCAAACCCGACAAGCGCAACTCCATTTGCTCGAAACTGTCATCGACGATTAGTTCTCCCTGTTGTAAAATTTGGTGATACAGCCCCAGCAGCCTCGCTGTGCGCTGCCCATTCTTAAAAATGCGATCGGATATTGTTCTCAAATGTTCTGGTTCATCTTGGTTTTCCCAATTCTCGATGATTCGCGATCGCACCAAATCTTCAATCGACTCGGCTTCTCTCTCTGGATGCTTTGCCAACAAAGAGTTGGGAGATGAGGTATCGGTTAAAATCAGTTGGCAAACTTTTTGTGTGAGAAACGGTTGTCCACCCGTCCACGCTAAAATCTCTTTCAGTACAGTGGTAGTATCGCTCACTTTTCCTGATAAACCTATCGCTAACGATCGCGCTTCGTGAAGCTGAAAGCCTTTTAATTCTATCGCTCGACCAATATTAAAGGGCGTCCGATTCTTATCGGCAATCAAATCGCTTGGTGTTGCTACTCCCAACAAAGCAAAAGAAAGGCGTTTGTATTCTGGTTTGTCGGCACGTTTGTTATAGCAAGCTCTAATAAACGCAAAAAAATCATCTATAGTAAAGTTTAAACCCAAAACACTATCAATTTCATCCACAAAAATGACAATATTTGCTGATATTTCTGTTAGCAAAACCTCTTCGGTAAACTCGCTGAAACGTTGCACGCAAGAAAGATGATCGCGAGCCGGCCACCAATTTCTTAAATTAAATTTATCGCCGAGGTTAAAACTACTGACCAAGTTACGAATAAGGCTTGCATACCATTGATCTGGCGTAATATGCTGACTGCCAATTTTGTTGAGATCGATCGCAGCACAAGCAATTCCATCTGCTTGCAGCCGTTTCATAGTTTGCACTCGCAAGCTAGACTTACCCATTTGTCGGCAATTCAGCACGTAACAAAATTGCCCAGACTTCAAACCGTTGTATAAATCTTCATCTGCCTTTCGCCTCACGTAGGTGGGAAAGTCAGGAGGCAAACTTCCGCCAACTTGATACTGAGACATTAAGTTTGGTTCTGCGTTTAGCAAATAATTATTCAAATCTCCATTCTTAGCACTTTTAATCCATATATGTCAACCAAATATTATGCTTGATGCCAGGATAGATCTACAGTACCAAAATTAACAACCAAAGCTACATTTAAATTTTCCAATGACTTTACAAACCACATAATATCATTTAAAGTCTGAGATTCGTAATGATTGAATAAAATGGAAAAGCGCTTTTCTAAATCGGGCCTGACTTTACGGGAAAGCAGCACAATTTTGAGCAACAAGCTTGTTGTTTCGATCGTACCGAGGTTAGAAATTAAATCTATAAAAACATAATGATTGGGTTGCTGCGGACTTTCCACAACTAGAAAGTTGAATAATTGGCTGCAAGTGCGAACAAGTAAAAACTCGTTCAATTTCTGAGAATCATTTTCTGAAAAGGTGTTTTTTAGCCACTTATACAACCGCTGATTGAATTGACGATTTCCATATTCTGCCTGTATAGAAGCAATTAAGTATTCGTATAAATCTGCTTTGAAAGCTTGGTAAGATTTCGTTTGTTTATGATGATTCAGGAAGATTCCAGCTAAATCGCGATAACTGTAAGAGCCTTCCACTTTGCCACCAAACTTTTTTAGGGCTAAGAATAGTTCGCGATCGCTCAACAAGGTTGGGTTTGGCACTGGTTGTATAATTTGCACATCTTTAACAGGATGAGAAGCTATTTCCGTTCGTCTCATTAAATAAGGTACGTATTGAGATAAATTAACTTCAAATTGTCGCTGTTTTTGAGTTTGAATTTCCCGAATTGTTTGCTGATGCTCGATCGAGCTATTTTGCACAAGTAAATTATGTGAAAATAAGTAAGGATATCGATGAATTAATCTACCCAAAGATGGATTGTCTTCTTTGCGCTCTGCCTCGCGTATTGGTTCGACAACTTTTACCAAACGTTGCATAGCCAAATACTCGTTACTTTCTCGGAACTGACTTACTAGCTGTCGCAAACGCATGACTATGCGAGAACGAGAAGCTACTCCTTGAAAGCGGGGCAAAGCATTTTTAAATAAAGCCACTATCTCGGCGATCGCAGCGTGCTTCTGAGGTTGCATTTGCCAGCGGTTGATCAAAATATAACAACAACGACAAAGCAGATTTTTAAACTCTATTTCGTTGGATAAAATAGCGATAATTCTGTATAAAGCAGCTTCAATCTCCGGGTCGGGGTACCCTACACCATCGATAAATAATTTGTGGAACCGCTCGATCAATTCACTTGGCGATTCCTTTTGGACGCAATAAAGTAAGTGATCGTATATAATTTGTTCGTCTCCGACTGTCCTGCGCTCGTAAGAAAGTTTGGGCGATGGTATTTTAGGGGACGTCGGGTTAGTTAGAATCAGGGGAAGTGGAGCAGAAGCAATAGATTTCGCAGTTAGCGATGGGCGATCGGTTTTCGGTTCTCGGTTATCTTTATTGACCCATTGTTGATGGCTGATAAGCGATTGCTGATGGGTGATTTGGGATTGGATATTCGTTGTATCTTCTGACTCTCTCTTCTTCTCGTCTCGCTTTAAGAGAGGGAGAGTTTGCGCTTCTAAAACATTGGTAATTTTGGCCAGGTTTTGTATACTTTCTTTTACTCCCGAAGCCTTTTCCTTACTGGCACTCAAAAACTGATTATCCAGTTCGTTTAATTTTTTATCTGCCGCCCAAGTTAAACCTTTGTGTAATTCTTCTCCAGTTAATAAAAGCGTTTCATCCTGACAATTTGAGGCTAACCAAGATGTCAACGCCAGTTTATAAGGACGCAAATTACCTAGTTGTGTTTCAACCCAGCTTAAATTAAAAATTTCTGCGTAAATGCGACTATAAACTCTCAGTACAGACTGAGAATATTTTTTTCCTGGTTGCTTGACTACCAATCCGCTGAGGCGCAATTCCATTTGTGCGGGAGTATCGTCAGCCGGGATTTCTTCATTCAGTAAGATTTGTTGATATAGTGTCAGTAGCCGACTCGGATCGGAACTCCCTCGCACCAGGCGATCGCTGATTGTCCGTAAATGCTCCGGTTCGTCCTGTGCTTCCCAATTTTCAATAACTCGCGATCGCACCAGCTTTTCCAGGCATAACCTTTCCGCACCGGGAGGAATAAAAGAAATTTCCTGAAGTACAAGTTTGCAAAGTTTTTGGGTGAGAAAAGGTTTACCCCCCGTCCAATCCAATATCTCTTTTAACACCACTTGGGGATTGTTCGTTTTTTCCGCCAATCCTGGCGCTAAGGGAAGGCTTTCATGCAGATGAAAACCACTAAGTTGAATTGCTCGACCGATGTTAAAAGGAGTGCGATTTTTGTCTTGAATTAATTCTGAAGGAGTCGCTACACCAATTAAAGCGAAAGTAAGGCGCTTGTATTCCGGGTAGTCAGCGCGATTGTTATAACAAGCCCGAATCGCTGCAAAAAAATCATCTACTCTAAAATTTAAGCTCAGAACGCAATCGATTTCATCTATAAAAATGACAATATTTTGGCTAATTTCTATTAGCAACGCCTGCTCGATAAATTCGCTGAATCGTTGCACGGGGGAAAGTAAATCGCGATCGCGCCACCAAGTACGCAAATTAATCTTGTCCGCAATATTGAAACCGATCGTCAAACTGCGAACCACACCAGCATACCACTGATCCGGCGTCAGATTTTGGGAACCGATCTTCGTCAAGTCGATCGCCGCACAGGCGACACCCTCCTGTTGCAATCGGCGCATAGTTTGTACCCGCAAGCTAGACTTGCCCATTTGCCGAGAGTTGAGAACATAACAAAATTCGCCCGCCTTCAATCCCTCGTAGAAATCTGTATCTGCCTGCCTCTGCACGTAAGTAGAAGCATCAGCAGGTAGACTTCCTCCGACTTGATAGTTGAAGGCAGAGGTTTCTAGGGTTGTCATAGATAAGTTTGATATCAAGTTTGTCAAGCGATCGCATTTTCCCCATCTCACAAGCAGCTTACTTTATCTTAGAGTCGATGGAAGCTATATAAAGCATTCAAAAATGTTCAAAAATAAACAATAGCTTCCACAAAAAACTCAAATACCGGCGACCCCAACAGTCGCCCTTAACAAAGGCAAAACTTTAGCCGATTTCTAAGCGATCGCGAAAATAAAACCTATACAAATCGCACCGAGGCGTCACCTCATTACCTTGCAAATGTACTAAACCCATACTGTGTAACTTAAACGCTTGTAGCGACTCTAACCGCACCGGCGTATTCCCTGCAACCACCTGTGCCATCGCTGTTGCCAGATCTGGATGCTGTTGCAAATTCCACAAGTGGCGTCGCAAATGATCTCCGTACATTCCAGCTTCTGTCGGAGATATTTGCAGCAACTCCTTCAGCGTCATATCCTGTCGGCGAATATGATAGAGAGCCAATCGCACGAGATAGGGATGTCCGCCTACCATTGCCATCAATTTCTCCACTTGATTAGTATCCCAATCCAGATCGTGCCATCTTGTCAAATCGTATACCTGCTGCGGCGTAAACTCTGGCAACTCGATCGGCAAACCCACATTAAACGGCGATTGGTTGATACTCAGGGGAATGTAAACTTCTGTCGAGTGTACGACTACCAAACGCAGCTTTTTCCAAATATCGCGGTTTTTCGCATCTTCGTGCCACGCTCGCAACAGTCCGAAAAAGTCTGAGGCAATTTCGGGATGTTGGAACACGTAATCGACTTCATCCAACCCCAACACCAACGGATTGTCTATATTTTCCAACAAATACTCTTCAAAGTAAGCCGTACAGTTATCTTTACTGCCAAAAATTTCATCCCAGTAATCATTGATGCGATTTGGCAAACGCAGTCTTCTACAGATAGATGCACAAAACCATTTTAAGAATTTATCCAAGTCTGCGAACACTTTTGCATCCGCTAGCTGAAAGCTTAAAGGCACAATTTGGCAGCCAGACTGGGAGGCATGATGGAGAATTCTCGCCATCAGCGAAGTTTTGCCCATCTGTCGCGGTGCTTTGATGCGGATCAGGGCACCCGGTTGTAAAATCGTCTCGTAGCAGCGAGATTCGATCGGCGGTCGCTCCACATAAAAAGCAGAAGCCAAATCTACTTGACCTTCTGGCAATTCTGGAACTTGGGGCAGTTCCGGTGTGGCCATCGGGACTGGTTTACCATCCGGGCCACACGATGCTGGGGGTGGGTTTGGCCCGGGTTCCGGCGATTCCTCCGGGACTCGACCTTCTGCCACCAAACTCATAACTTCTTGAATAAGATTTGAAGTATCGGCAGGCGATCGCCACTCTCGCTGCTGAATGCGATTTAAATAACCCCGCAGATTGTAATTCAAAGGTGAACTCAGCGGAAAATTAACGCGAATGGGTAAAATCGCTGGCTTACCCTCCGGATTAATGTCGCGCAACTCCTTAGCTCGTCGTACCTCCTCTGTTACCATTTCGCTGGTCACAGACTGCTGGGACAGCAGCAGCAGCAAATAATCGCACTGCCTTAATTCCGCATCAATGCGCTGGGGCCATCCTTCTCCTAGCCGAATGCTGTGTCCGGCCATAAATGCTTTGTGTCCGGCAGCTTTTAAAGCTTCGTAAAACTGCTGCGCGAGGCTCACATCTGGTTCGTGGCTGCGATAGCTAATAAAAACTCTTTTAGGTAACGATAACGGCAGAATTTGGTAAACTAGCATCGGTTCTGCTATTCCCTTTAGCTCCCGCACCTCCTTATACATTCCCGGCAAAGGCAGGTGATTTTTGACGACATCGTAAACTGTCTGGGAAATACATATACCTCCCGGTTTCGCTACTACTTGCAGGCGAGCGGCGATATTCACCCCATTTCCCTTGACCTGAGTGCCAAAAAAAGCTACATCTCCCAGATGAATACCAATCCGATGCTTTAGCACATCATGGGCGGGTAGTTCGGCAGCAGCAACAAAAAGTGCTTTTTGAATTTCTATGGCGCACGCCACCGCATTGGCTGCACTCGCAAAGCACATAAACAACCCATCACCCGTGTCAGCAACAACCCGGCCTTGAAAACGCTGACATATTTCACTCATCAGGTCAAGGTCGCGGTTAGTTAAAGCTAAGGCATGAGCTTGGTCGATCGCCACTCTGGAAGTATAGCCCTCTACATCTGTAAAAACGATGGCGGCGAGGGTACTTTCTGCTCCCAGATTCGGCAGTGCGGCATTTTCTATTGGTTCCATAGGCGCAGTGTCGCGAGTACCGGCGGAGTGAGGGATAGTCTAATGAGTACAGTTTAATCGGATTGCAATTGAAACTTATAAAGAAACAGGTAAAGGACTTGGACGTTCAGCACTCAATGCACTATTACCTGAACTTAAAAAAGCCGAAGAAACTTGTTGGTTAGCTGATTGTTACAGTCAAGTTTTGCAAGCTACAACACTCAAGCTGACCGCAGCATATAAAAACTTTTTTGAGAAACGTGCTGGGTTTCCTAAATTCAAATCTAAGCACGGTGAACAGTCTATTGAGTATCCTCAAAACGTCAAAATCGTAGATGGTAATGTGAAACTACCAGGCAATATTGGAGTAGTCAAAGCCAAGATACATCGACCAATTGAGGGAAAGATTAAGACGGTAACTATCAGGAAAACCCCATCAGGTAAATACTTGGCATCTATCGTTACTGAAGTAGAAGGCGAATACCCTACTACAACAGAAGGAAAGATTTATGGCGTTGATTTAGGAGTCAAGCATTTCGCTGTTGTAACTGACGGCGAAAAGGTTTCTAAATATGACAAACCCAGACAGATTGCTAAACATGAAAAAAATCTAAAACGCAAGCAAAAGAAATTAGCACGGAAACAAAAAGGGAGTAATTCTAGAAACAAATATTGTCAAGTAGTTGCCAAAGTGTACGAGCGAGTTACTAACTCACGGCAAGATTTTCTGCATAAACTTAGTTACAAGTTGGTCAGCGATAGCCAAGCTGTCATAGTAGAAAATCTTCATGTCAAGGGCATGGTTCGCGATCGCAATTTGGCTAAAGCTATTTCTGATTGTGGATGGGGAATGTTCACCAACTTTTTAGCCTATAAGCTAGAACGTAAGGGAGGAAAGTTGGTTGAGATTGATAGATTCTTTCCCAGTTCCAAACTCTGTTCTAACTGTTTCTATCAGGTGAGTGAGATGCCATTAGATGTAAGGCAATGGACTTGTCCCCACTGTGGTACTCATCACGATAGGGACGGCAATGCGGCGACCAATATTCGGGCAGAGGGGATCAGAATGCTAAAGGCGGATGGTTCAGCCGTCTCTGCTGTAGGAGGGGAAGTAAGACCAAAGATGGGACGAAAGTCTCATTTGCGGCATTCGCCGTTGAGTACAGAAGCCCCGTCCGCCTATGCGGCGGGGTAGTTCACCGCTACGATCGAATTCTTTAGGAGCGTTGCACAAGAGGTTCCGCAGGATATGGGTAAAACTGAGCAGATGGAATCCTTCGTGAGGGTGAGGTAAGTTAACATACTAACCGAAAAAATAAGACAAAAGATAATTGACAAAATAAACAGATAACAACATGGTCAAAACTTCTCATACTATGAATCTTTCTTCTTTGTCACCTTTTAAAAAAGCCGATCGCATCCTGGTTGTGGATGATTCTCCCGATAATGTATTTCTTATCCAAGCGATCTTGGAAGAAGAGGGCTATAAAATAGCAACAGCATCAGATGGCCTTACTGCATTGGCTAAAGTTGAGCAATCACCGCCAGATTTGGTGTTACTGGATGTTATGATGCCAGGAATGGATGGCTTTGAAGTCACCAAGCGCCTGCGCGAAAATACTTCTTTGCCGTTTATCCCCATTCTACTGATAACCGCCTACGACCACCTCAGTGTGGCTAAAGGACTAGATACCGGTGCAGACGATTTTATCCGCAAACCGGTAGAAGTGGACGAGCTGCTGGCGCGGGTACGCAGTCTGCTGCGACTCAAGCACAGCATCGACGAACGGGATCAAATTGCCAAACAGCGAGAAGATTTTGTTTCCCGACTGACTCACGATCTGCGAACTCCTTTGATTGCTGCCGATCGCATGATGGGTTTAATGCAGCAAGGTGCCTTGGGAGAACTCTCCCCCTCAATGAAAGAAGCTCTCGACACAATGGTTCGCAGCAATAAAAACCTACTGGCAATGGCAAATACCTTGCTGGAAGTTTATCGTTACGAAGCCGGTCGGAAAAATCTAAACTTCATTCCCGTTGATATAAGAGATTTGCTCCAGGAAGTTGTTAAAGAACTATCCCCTTTAGCTGTTGAAAAAAATCTATCTTTGCAATTGGTAAGGGATAAAAATCCTCAAGATACCGCGCAAATTAAAACCGTTGTACAAGGCGATCGGCTCGAACTTCACCGCGTTTTTACCAATTTGATCGGCAATGCGATCAAATTTACAGATACAGGTTCGGTACACGTCAGTCTTGCCAATACAACTGGTAATGCTAATCCAGATGAACCAGAGGTAATCGTTGAAGTAGAAGATACTGGCCCAGGCATTCCCGTAGAAGAACAAGCCAGTTTATTTGAACGTTTTCGTCAAGGCAAACATAAGCACGCCGGCAGCGGTTTGGGTCTGCACTTGTCTCGCAGAATTGTGGAAACTCATAACGGCACCATTGAAATTAAATCAGAGGTCAACAAGGGAAGTCGCTTCATCGTGCGCTTACCACTCAAGCGAGGATCTCATTCTTAAAGTACCCTAACCTGTAACCTGCTCCGCTGAAATGGGTGTACTTGCGCTCTTTGGGGCGATCTCCTTGAAATCGCAGCCAGCTAAGGTGTAGAGCCCCATAAAACTAATAATTTGGTATACTAAGTACGGAAAAGTCGAATTTCTATCTCCGGCTTGGATTGATGATACAGGAATTACCTATGACAGGCATCAAAACCCATTTTCAAACTACCTGTAAAGCATCGATAGATTTTATCATTCACTTAAAATACTACTAAAAATATCATTCTTCCTAGAAACTTGGTTTCTTTGCCTATGTACTAAGATATCTGTAAGTCAATTTTCAGAAAATGGTCAAATTATCTTCGTTCGGCAAAATATCATGAAAGCTCAAGTAGAAGTAAAATTTAGCCAACTTGTGCAACAACAGCGTCAGTTTTTCAGCACTGGCAACACAAAAGATATCTCCTTTCGCATCGCACAACTTCAGCTTTTAAAGCAAGCAATCTTAGAGAACAAACAAGCTATTGCAAATGCTGTTAAAGCCGACTTAAAGAAACCGGATTTTGAAATCTATCTGACAGAATTATACGTTGTAAAAGAAATTGATTATACCATCAAACACATAAAATCATGGGCTAAAGCTAAGAAAGTAGCAACGCCATTGGAGCAATTTCCATCTTCAGCAATTATATATCCAGAGCCTTTAGGCGTAGTGCTGATAATCAGCCCTTGGAATTATCCATTTAATCTGATGATTTTACCTTTAATAGGTGCGATCGCAGCTGGCAACTGTGCCATCTTAAAACCTTCAGAAATTTCTTTGCATACCTCTAAAGTTCTGGCGGATATATTCCAAAAAAACTTCGACCCCGCCTATATAGCCCTTGTAGAAGGAGGGGTAGAAACTAGCCAACAGCTATTAAAAGAGAAATTTGATCGTATCTTTTTTACTGGCGGCACAAATGTTGGCAAAATAGTTATGGAAGCAGCAGCCAAACATTTGACGCCAGTTACTCTAGAACTCGGCGGCAAAAGTCCGTGTATAGTTGATGCCGATACCCAAATCGAGATCGCCGCCAGAAGGATAGCTTGGGGTAAGTTTATCAATGCCGGACAAACTTGCATTGCACCCGATTATCTATTAGTCAATCACAATATCAAAAAAGATTTGTTAGATGCAATCAAAAAGTGCATTCAAGAATTTTATGGCGACGATCCAGCCAAAAGCCCCGACTATACCAGAATCATCAATAAAAAACACTTTTCCAGACTGGCAGCTTTCTTGAAAGACGGCGAAATTATTGTTGGGGGGGAAACGGATGCAGAAAACAATTATATAGCTCCAACAGTAATAGACAATGTATCGCTGGATGCACCGATCATGCAAGAGGAAATTTTTGGCCCGATTCTGCCAGTTATAACATACAACGATCTAACAGAAGCGATTTCTATAGTTAACGATCGACCAAAACCTCTAGCCCTTTACTTCTTTTCTAAAAACAAAGATCGTCAAGAGCGCATTTTGCGCGAAACTTCATCCGGCGGCGTCTGCATTAACGACACTATCATGCACATTGGCATACCGGAACTACCCTTTGGCGGTGTGGGCGACAGCGGTATAGGAGCTTATCACGGCAAAACCAGTTTTGATACTTTCTCCCATCAAAAAAGTGTATTGAAAAATTCTTTTTTGGTAGATATGAAATTGCGCTACGCTCCCTATCAGGGTAAATTAAATCTGTTGAAGCGAATCCTCGGTCTTAAGTAGGGATATCACATCTGTGTTTATCTGTGTTTATCTGTTTCCATCTGTGGTTAAATTTTAACCAACGATTTGTGCAGACAATCCTCAATATCATTCTGACACTACCGATGCTACCAAACACAATATCAGGGGTTAAATTTTCACCGCAGATGAAAGACAGATAAACGCAGATAAACGCAGATAAAAACGCATTTTTTTTATGCGATCGATGCTATCGGATATGAGATTATTTACTTGAATTTCAAATTTCAGATTTTAGATTTCAGATTTAATTACATCTAAAATCTAAAATCTGTTTTCAACTTAAAAGTTAAAGCTCCCGCTATAGCGTTCCTCCGCCCAAGGTTCGCCTCGTCGGTGGTAACCATTGCGTTCCCAAAAACCGAGTTCTTCACTGTCTAGAAATTCTAAACCGTTGAGCCATTTAGCACTTTTCCAAGCGTAAAGATGCGGAACTACCAGCCTCAAAGGGCCACCGTGGTCTGGGGGTAGCGGTTCGCCGAATAAAGTATGGGCAAAAAAGTTTTCTTCCCGCAGGAAATCTTCCATACTGATGTTTGTTGTGTAGCCGCCATAACAATGTTCCATAATGTGAGCGGCGTTGGGGTCTACCTCTATGTATTTCATGAAGTCCAGCACTTTCACCCCAGTCCACTGGACATCGAGTTTAGACCAGCGCGTAACGCAGTGAAAATCGGCGGTGAAATTGTTTTGGGGCATAGCCATGAAATCTGAGAAAGTCAAGGCGGCTGGTTTTGCCAAACCCCAGACTCGAAATTGCCAGTTTTCGATCTTGATGTCAGGTGTATTGCCGTAGGTCAACACCGGGAAACCCTTGGTTTCGTATTGACCGGGAGGAATGCGATCGCTCATTTCTGGCCCTGGCTTTTTGAAAAATTTTCCTAACATATCATCCACAGCAATAAAGTTTTCCCTGCTAACACAACACGACAGCGCTGTTGAGCTGTCGTGTTAGCATTTATGTTCACATTTTTCAACACAATCAGCAGTGGGTTAACAGACTGCTCGATCGAGCTAACTAGGTGCTATGACTCTTCTTCCTCTTCTTCTTCCTTGGATGGGTACACGAATGTAGACCTACCGGTCAGAATTGACTTGCCCAAGCTGAGGGCTTTCTGTGCCTGTAGCGCCGCCTTACGTTTCCAGGTGGCTTTACGGATATCCCGTTTTGACTTGGATGTTTTCTTCTTAGGAACTGCCATGATTATGAGTGTGCTAATGGTGGACAGCCCTCTTATTTTAGGCGATCGATTAAGCTAGTGAATCTTTGTTCTAGTTTAAAACGAGCTTTTCGATCGCACTTCCTTCATCGGCTGCGGCGACCATCAGGGGGACTTACCCACCCTAAGCGTCGAAACAGAGTTTTTTTCCCTATTTCCGACATTTTTTAGCGACCTGTTGCCCCACCAGCTGTGCCAGTTCCAGAGGTGCCTGTCGCGTTACCGAAGCCAGTACCGTTGAATCCGTTGCTGTTGTTGCCGTTCGTATTATTGAAATTATTGAAACCGGGCTGAGTTCCCGTAGTCGTAGGAGTGCCGGTCGTCGTGTTACCGAAGCCAGCGCCGTTGAATCCGTTGCTGTTGTTGCCGTTCGTGTTATTGAAACCGGGCTGAGTACCAGTGGCGTTGTTGCCGTTCGTGTTATTGAAACCCGGTTGAGTCCCCGTGGTAGTTGGAGTGCCGTTCAATCCGCTACCGTTGGTGCCGTTGGTGCCGTTGATGTTATTGAAATCAGGTTGAGTCCCCGTGGTGGTAGGAGTACCGTTAACAGTTCCCACTCCCGCAGCCGGATTATTGAGGTTAGTTGCCGCATTTGCACCCGCAGGCCCTGTAGTTTGAACTTGTCCGCCATTAACTGGAGTACCATTAGGTGCTGTCTGCGCTTGTGTAGGAGTGCCATTACCAGGGCGATCGGCAACGTTTGAGGGGGTATTTATACCCAAAAGAGTGGGAGCGTTTTTGAAATATGTAGCCCAGCGTTGCGTGTCGGGCTGACTTATCCAATTTTGACGATTTACTTGTAGGGAAAGAAGAGGCGCGATCGAACCGGCATTTTGGCCCAAAATTGTGACAGCAACTCCTCTAATCGCAGCGTTTTGGCTGAAACTACGTCCAGCTACATCTCTTGCAGCTGCTTCCGCTCTGCGGATCAGCGTGTCGTAGCTTTCATTCGGCTGACTGTTGAGGGTAAGATTAACGCGAGCGACATCGGCTCTCTGTGTGGTTTGTGTTGGGCGAGTGCCTGCATTTTGTGCATTCGCTTGGTTAGAAAACCAGAAACTGCCTGAGAACCCCATCAAGGCTACTAAACTTAGCAGTGAAACAGGGACTCTTACACTTAAAAAGCGGATTGAGCGAGAAAGGGCAAGGCTTCCTTTTTCATGTAACTTTGTCTTCAAAGAGGGGTTGGATACAAACAGATTTGGCTTAGACATAATTAGCTCTAGCTCCTCGATCGCGATCGACCGATCGCGTTTGAGTTATCTTCCCCTTAACGCTAGCTCTGAGCTATTGCGCCTCTAATCTACATCATGGAATACAAAGTACCTTGCCCATAGACTGATTTACCGACCCGGAGCTGGCTGGTCACCTGAAAAGATCTGTAATGTCGATTATTTTGGAATGTCTATAGAAAAGTCCATATACCGACATTTTCTGCCCTGCTCCCCCACTCCCCCGCTCGATTTTCTTACTTCTCTCTATAACCTCCGGCATAGGTAATCACGCACATGGTTCTGTATACTTTGTGCGGGCCACAGGCAACACCAGTGATGCGGAAAGCAGGGTTAAACATATTGATTCTGTGACCGCGATCGGGAACTCCATCATCAATAATTAACTGCATAACTACTTGTTGGGCTGTGTCAGGGCCGTAACTGATATTTTCGCCTACAGTGACCAGCCAGGAGCCGTGCCGGTTGACGCGAGAAGAAGGATTGCTGCGATCGCTTCCATAGTGACCTGTCGCGCCTTTTGGCCCTTGGTCTCGCACATGATCGCTAGCCCCCAAGGACATACCTCTGGAGGCGTTAAGTGCTGGTACCGGACGGGTCGATTTCAAAAAGTTAATCGTTTCATCAACTACCCTAACGCCTTCCTTGGTAATAATCGGAATTTGTCCTGGCAATTCCAGTCGATTGCCTTTGTAATACCGTCTCTGGCTCTGCAATATCGCACCATAGGCGGGGGGATTCGTCCTAGCGCGGTTCATTTCCGCAACAATACCTCTTTCCAAACTAGAAAGGAAACTAGCTGTAGTGTTGGTCGCGGAACGTCTGGAATTATTAGCTGTATTAGGTCTTTGTGTAGCGCTACTGCTGCGATTGGTAGCAGAACGTCCGGAATTATTGGCTGGATTAGACCGCTGCGTACCGCTACTGCTGCGATTGGTAGCAGAACGTCCGGAATTATTGGCTGGATTAGACCGCTGCGTACCGCTACTGCTGCGATTGGTGGGTTGATTATTGGTGCGATTGGCTGGAGTGCGCCCAGGTGTTGTGGCGGGTGCAGACTGTTGAGGGCCCGTACCTCTACCATTTGAGGGGCCGTTTGGCAATTGTCCGGGTGTTGTCGAGCCAGGGGGTGCTATTGAGAAAGGAAAACTAACAGTTTGATTGGAATCATCGACATTTCCTGTCAATTCCCGCGTATTACCTTGTACCAGTAACCTCAACCTGAATGGCACTGGCCCTGTTTGCGTTGCACAGCGTTGGTAAAGGTTGACTTTGACAGTGTAATTACCCGGAGGAGCTCCTGATGCAGGCCAAAAAATATTTTCGACGGGATTTGTAATGGTATTTTGACAACCTGCATTGCTATCAACGTCAAGCTGACCTCCCGACGCCACTCTCTTATTTTGGAAGAAAACCCTTTGACCGCTGGGATCGGTGATTTCCAAGTCAAGGTCGTCAGTAGTAGACCATCTCAGGGTAGTTTGAATAACACCGGTGCCCAGAGTAGGTTCTGGCCTTTGCTGTACTGGAGAAGCAACCGCCACGGGAGTAGGGTCATCAATCCTCAGCAGCTGCTTAGATTTGGGATAGTAGGTAGCCCAACGCATGGTATCCGGATGGTTTTTCCAGTTATCGCGACTGACCTGCAAAGTCAAAATCGGTGCGGACAAACCAATATGTTGGCCTGTGATGATAATGGCAGCTTCTGTGACTAAAATGTCATTGTCGAAGCTACGCTGAGCTGCGGCTCTAGCTACGGCCTCGGCTCTGCGAACCAAAGTGGCATAGGATTCATTTGGTTGTCGATCGAGAGTAATATTAACGCGAGAGGTATAAGCTTGAGCTATTGGCGGTGCGATCGCCCCTTCCAAAGCCAAAAAAGTTCCAGTCAATCCCAATAAGGCCGCTAAACTCAAAGAAGCAATTCGCATTGTAAAGCTCTTACCTTGAAATTTCTGATATTCAGATCCTTAATAACAATCTATTAGTGTCGTTGACATGAGGGACATCTTGTATGAGCAATCACTGGCTAATGGCAATCGGTATTAACCAATATCAATACCTGCAACCTCTAGGTTATGCCCAAGCAGATGCACAAGCAATCTGGAATTTCCTTGTGGGTCGGGGTGGTTTTATGCCGGAGCGCTGTCTGCTGTTCTCCGATACATCACCGTACATCGCGGGCCACTCCACTTATCCAAGGAGTGAAAATATTAAGTTGTGGATGTACTGGCTGTGCCAAGAGGGGTTGCAAGAAGGAGACCAAGTGTGGTTCTTTTTTAGCGGCTACGGCCTCAAATCCAACGGAGAGGAATACCTGATGCCTATTGATGGCAACCCAGCCGATATTGCAGGCACAGGCATCCCCATACGATGGATATACGAGAGCCTGAAGGATGCAAAAGCCTCAATGCAACTGGTTTTGCTTGATATAAACCGAGCTGGAGGAACCCAAGCTGGTGCCCAGGTAGGCAGTCAAACCGTGGAATTAGCTCGCGCACTGGAAATACCCACAATCCTTTCCTGTCAGCCAACCCAATTCTCTCACGAAGCTTCCGATTTACAGCATGGCTTGTTTACAGCCGCTCTCTTGGAAGGGCTACGGACGGAAGGAGGCGATACGAGTATCGCGACTCTGAAGCGTTACCTGAGCGAACGCCTGCCTGAGTTATGCGAACTCCATTGGCGTCCCCGACAAGAACCTGTGGTAGTGGTACATCCTGCGACAAAAAGCCATCAGGTGATTTTGCCCGATCTGAGAGTCCCTGTGGCCAGCGGCTACTATGCTGAAGCAGAAGAACGTAATAGCACAACTGCGGAAGCAGGAGTGAGTGGAACTGTCAACCCCAGTTTTGTGGCTGCACAGCACAATATGCAAACAATAGCAAGCATACCCAGTATGGAAAATCCATTCAACGGAAATTTGGACGATATCGAACCCCGTTCCGATTTGCAAGATGAGCCAGCAGCTGTTTCGAGCTCGACCTCGACTACGCAGGCAAAAAACGGTCATCCCGGTAATTCCAAAAATGCAATCCTGGCAGAAGAAGATGATGATGACGAAGAAGGAACATTTTGGCGACAAATGCTGCTTTGGGGAGGCGGCTTACTGCTTTTAGTACTTTTATTGATGAGTCTGTTTGGGCGTCCTTTACGTCAGCAAACAGCGGGTCGTCAAGGTGGTACATCCTCTGATGCTGTGTCATCCAAGTCCGGGCAGAAGGGAGCTAAACCTAAGTCGGTAGAACAGATCAATCAGGAACGGTTGAATAAGGCGAAAACCTTTCTTCAAAATAATCAAGTTTCCCAGTACAGTCAGGCGATCGCTACAGCCAGTTTAATTAAATCCGGTCAACCTTACTACGATGAAGCGCAGGATTCGATCGAGCGCTGGAGTCAGATTATTCTGGATACGGCGCAAGGACGTGCCCAACGGGGAAATTACAGTGGGGCGATTGCCGCAGCTAACTTGATACCCAAAGACCCGCAGCCGATTTACGCCCAAGCACAAAAGTCAATCAAACAGTGGAGTGGTGTCGTCAAACAGCAGCAAGCTTACACAAAGACGTTGCAAAGCGCCAAGGGATTGGTTAAGCCGGGAGAAGCTTCTTCTTATAACAAGGCGATCGTTGTGGCTCGCAAAATCCCCGCCGGTCAGCCAGCGTATACCGAAGCTCAGAAGTCTATAGCTTTATGGAGTCAAAGCATTCTCAATTTGGCTAATCAACGCGCGTCTGGAGGAGATACTAAAGCTGCTATTGCGACAGCATCTTTAGTGCCAAAAAATACACCAGCCTATGCAAAAGCGCAGCAGGCGATCGCGCAATGGAAGCGCCAACCTTCAAAGTGATCCCAGGTGCTGAGCGCTGAGTAAATACAGCTGATTCAGTCATAAAAGGCAAAAGTAAAAAGTCAAAAGAAAGTATTTTTTCTTTTGACTTTTAATTTTTTGCTTGCGAATTACCTGGCTGCCGCACGGGAATAGCAATCAAAAATTCTGCTCCCTGTCCTGGTTGAGAAATGCAGTGCAAAACACCGGCGTGCTTTTCTACGACAATTTGGTAACTGATGGCCAGACCCAGCCCCGTTCCTTTACCGGGTTCTTTCGTAGTAAAAAAAGGGTCGAAGATGTGGGCTTTGACCGCTTCTGATATCCCTGGCCCATTGTCAGCAATCTGGATTGTCACAAATTGAGGCAGAGGCATTGGGTATTGATAGTTGTGCCACACACCCCCAGTCCCCCATTCCCCTCCTTCTCTACCCCCTTGGCCTATCGAAGTGCGAATAGTAATGCTCCTGGGATCGGGTTGGTTCTCTAAAACGTCGATCGCATTGCACAGAATATTCATAAACACCTGGTTTAGCTGACTGGGATAGCACTCTACCAGAGGCAACTTGCCGTAGTTTTTGATCGTTTGGATAGCAAGATGGCCTATTTTGCCTTTTAGACGATGTTGCAAAATTAACAAAGCGCTGTCCAGCCCTTCGTGAATATCTACTAGCTTGATTTGAGACTGGTCGAGGCGAGAAAAGTTACGCAACGATAACACAAGTTGGCGGATGCGGTCAGCACCGACTTTCATGCTGTTGAGGAGCTTCGGCAAATCATTGGCGATAAATTCCAGATCGATTTCTTCGCTGCGCTCTTGAATTTCCGAATGGGGATGGGTGCAGTACCGCTGGTAGAGGTGCAGCAGGTCGAGCAGGTCGTTGGTGTAGTCGCTCGCGTGTGTGAGATTGCCGTAGATAAAGTTGACTGGGTTGTTGATTTCATGCGCTACACCAGCTACTAAATGCCCCAAACTGGACATTTTTTCGGTTTGAATTAGTTGAGCTTGTGTTCTTTGCAAATCCTGGAGTGCTTGGGCGAGTTGTGCTGCTGAGGCTCGTGTTTGAGCGAGTAACTCGATTTGCTCTAGAGCTACTCCCAAATGATCGGCAATTTGAGTGACAAATTCTATCTCTGTTGCTTGCCAATGACGCGGTTTTGTACATTGATGAATGCAGAGCAATCCCCATAACTTTTTAGCTTTCAGTAAGGGAACAACCAAGTTTGCTTTTACCTGAAATTGTGACAAAATATGGATGTGACAGTCGCTCAGTCCAGCGTTATAAATATCGGCAACTGCTTGAATTTGTCCTTGCTCGTAATGCACTGCATATCGCTCCCCAAAGCAGCTGTCGCGAACCCTAGCTTCTAAGGCAGAAGGCAAACCTACTGCCCCATCTTCCGAGACAAATTCGCCATCGTTGTAGCCGCTGTCGAGATAAAATTGATACACTGCTACCCGATCGGCTTTCAGCAGCTGTCTAACTTCTTTGGCCGTGGCTGTAAAGATGCGATCGAGATCCAGGGGTTTGCGAATTCTGGCAATCACCTCAGCTAATACTTTGCGTTGCTCGACTTGATTGTAGGCAGCAGCTAGCATTTGTTCTGATGTCTGCTGTAACGCTCTCAATTCCGTGATATCACGGCAAACGCCAATTACGGATGTCACTGCTCCAGAGGGATCTGTAATTGGGGTATAAATTGAGTTATAAATTCGTGTCCCCGATGGGAGATTAATTTCCCAATCTACCTGCACTTTTTCGTTTTTTTTAAATACCTCTTGCAAGATTATTTCGAGATGCTCTGCGGCAGAGCCAATCAATTCCCGATTAGTTTTACCGATGGCTTCTTCAAGCGTCAAGCCCAGTAGTTTTGCGCCTGTCTGATTAATCCAGACATAACGTAAACTCCGGTCATATTCTACTAAAATGTCATTTGAATGTTCTAAAAACCGCAGTAGTTCAGGTGGATTTTGTTTTTTGGGTATTTGAGACACTTTATGTTTGGCAATCAAGTTCAAAAGTTAATCTCTTTGTGGCAATGGGATGGCCGACCGTGATGCACGCTTATACAATTTTAGATTTTAGGTTTTAGATTGAGATAACTGGGACGATCGCATAGTTAAAGCCACTTTAAACTAAGATTGTTGTCCGCAAAGACTTAGCAATGTTTTGTTATTTTTAATTTAATTGCTAATTGGCGAGCGGCTGATGGGAATTTCAATCCAAAACTCTGTACCGTTTCCAGGTTCGGACATACATTTTAGTACTCCCCCGTGCTTTTCCACGAGAATCTGATAACTGATGGCCAACCCCAAACCAGTTCCCTTGCCCGGTTCTTTGGTAGTGAAAAACGGATCGTAAATGCGGGAGATGACATCTGCTGTCATCCCAGGGCCGTTGTCAGCAATCTTAATTCTCACCCAAGGTCGATCGCCTGTATGTTTAGGTATAAATTGTGTCTGGATAGTAATTTGGCTGGGTTCTGCTTCCATTTGAGAGATGGTGCGTTTGCGATCGCGATGTTCGAGGGCATCAATGGCATTGGAAAGCAGGTTCATAAAGACTTGATTTAGTTGGCTGGCGTAACACTCTACAGTTGGCAAATTGCCGTAGTATTTGATCGTTTCGATGCCGGGATGACCGTTTTTGGGTTTGAGCCGATGTTGCAAAATTAACAGAGTACTTTCAATGCCTTCATGTATATCCACAGGTTTTCTTTCGGCTTGATCGAGGCGAGAGAAGTTACGTAAGGATAAGACTAGCTGACGGATGCGATCGGCACCTACTTTCATTGAAGTTAGCAGTTTTGGCAGATCGTTTGTGAGGAACTCCAACTCGATCTCGTCGGCTTTATCTTGAATGGCTGGGTGAGGATCGGGGTAGTACTCGTGGTAGATTTTCAGCAGATCTAGTAGATCTTGAGTATATTGACTGGCATGAATGAGGTTGCCATAGATAAAATTGACCGGGTTGTTTATTTCGTGGGCTACACCCGCAACTAGCTGTCCCAAACTGGACATTTTTTCGGTTTGAATCAATTGGGCTTGGGTTTGTTGCAACTCATCGAGCGCTTTCTCCAGCTGTTGAGCTTTTGCTTGCTCTTGCATTGCAGCAACCCAGGTTTGTTGATAAAGTTCTGCTTGGTGAATGCCGATCGCGGCTTGATCGGCTAACCTCTGTAACAGATCCAGTTCGTAACTTTGCCAAACTCTGGGAGCGTTACACTCGTGGACAATCAGCAAACCCCAAAGTTTGTCGCCCATCCGAATTGGTACGGTAATGTTGGCTCGCACATGAATTGTCTGCAAAAACTCTACATGACAGGGACTTAAATTACTGTTGCACACATCGTTAATCGCTCGTATTTGAGCTTGTTTGTAAAGTTTGGTGACATTTTCTGGAAAGCATTCTTTTAGCCCATGAAAGCCCAAAACAGAAAGTGACTCACCCTTTACGGCTTCAACTACTACCTGACCCTGCCATTCTTTGGTGAACTGGTAAATCACCGCTCGGTCTGTATTGAGCAAGTTTTGCACTTCTCTAACAATAGTTTGCAGTATTGTTTTTGAGTCTAAAGTACTGCGAATTTGGTCTAGTACTTGGCCTAGTATTCTGGCAGAATCCAAAGATTTTTGCAGTTGGGCCGTGCGGTTTTGGACTTGGCGTTCTAGGTCGGCATTGAGATGAAATACTTGTTGGTAAAGCTGATATTGCTGCACTGCCATTGCAAAGTGATGCCCCAGCGCTTCCGCAAGTTCAATTTCTTGGGGAGTCCAGTTGCGAGGTTGACCTTTTTTTAACTCTCTCCATGTCTCGAAGGAGCGACGGGGATAGTATTGTCGCCGATCGGGGTCGAACTGTCCAGCCCACAAAGTTTCGGTGTCAATTTCATCGCGAAATATCGTTAGATAGCCGAGAAATCTTTGCCTGTACTCCAAGGGAATTATTAATAATCCGCGAATTTTCGTAGATCGAAATGCGGTCGCGAGTATTCGATAGTGAGAGTCTTGATATATATCGGCGATCGCACGCACGCGAGTTGCTGTTTTCGCAACTTCTGGATAGCCAATTACAGCGGAAGACCAGCAGGGGTACTGTTCGATAAATCGGGGATCTGGTATGGGGCATCGGGCACAGGATATCGATAATTCTCCCTGTGTTTGTGACGGCTCAACAATGTTACCGCCGCACAAGTCAACTGTTTGGTTGGGTTGAGTGCCGCAGGTATATACTCGGTCGTGCGCTAAACTTTCAATTTCAGGATGAAAGTCTGATGTGCGGATGTAAATTCTGCCTCCCGCACCCTGAAAGACAGCAACGGTTTCCTCTAAAGCTGTTTGCAGTTGAATAGTTGGTTGGGCGTGCAGCAGGGTCGCAACTCGGTTGATTGTGGCTTCTCGTTGCGCTTGTTGACGGGCAAGGCTGAGTAGGTTAGATTGACCGATCGCGATCGAAACTTGATCGGCTACTTGTTGGACAGCATCCAGCTCTAGTTCCGAAATAGGCTTTGCTTCGGAGTGGTGAGATACCAGTAGCCCCCATAAATGGGGCTGTGCCTGGTGGGTTCTCACATCGTAATAGAGAATCGGCACTACTAAGGAAGACACCACTCCCATTGCTGTCAGATATTCAATATGGCATGGGTCTACAGGTCGGTAGCGGATATCCTCTTTTTCGAGAGGCTCGCCTGTTTGAGCGCAGTCGAGGGGACTTAAACCGATTTGCTGCGAAGCGACATCCACGATCGAGCGTTGTCTAGCTTTGATGAATTGTTCGCGGGCTTCTAGTGGAATGTCATCGGCTGGAAAATTCAAACCTAGTAGAGAAGGGAGGCGATCTTCGTCGATCGATTCCGCAATCACTTCGCCGCTGCTATCCGGATGGAAGCGATAGACCATGACCCGATCTGTACCCAAGAAAGCTCGTATTTCCGCTACAGTTGCTCTCAAAATTTCCTGTAACTCTAATGATTGACGGATGCGGTTAGTCATCCGACGCAGCAATAGTTCCCGATCGATGGCTGGCGGTATTTGGGGTGTCTTCTTTGTAAAAGTCATTGCTTATATCCAAAAAATTTATCAAATTATCAAGTCCGAACTTATGCACTCTGGGGCCAGAAATTGGATTTTAAGGTGGGGGCGGGTTTTCCCAAACCTGTCTGTACCAACTACTAAATATTTATTTAAACGCGCCCCTACTAAACCCACGATTTTTCATAGAAGCCTGCTGTGTTTACCCAAGCCCTAAGAATTTGTCCTTACTCAAATATTAAATATTCTTAAATTATATGTCCATAACTTCACAAAAATCATTATTTGTTTGCATAAATTCATTATTCTTGACAGTGGAGTCGCGGCGGAAAGGTTGCCAACCCTGGAACAGTTTCTGCGAAAGACGAGAGGGGATCGCCAAAAAAGATATTGGCGACCACTAGCCAGCGATAAACACGATCTTACTTAATGGCTGGAAAATCTCCGCATCTACTTTCATTTAATAGCCACGAGTTTGCCAGCTTAAGGGACTTTTTTCTCCAACGATTAGATATCAGACTTGATTTTGTAGAACCTATGCGCTCCTTTTTATCCGAGTTTTATTTAAAAAGAATATTAATACCCGATTATTTTTAGCTTGTCAACTAACTTAGGTAAAAAATATCTATTTTAAGGTCGGCCTATGGGTTTAGTTAGATGGAAAAACAAAAAAAGAAAATCTCTTTTATTCGACCCAAGAGCGCCTAACCCCTATTTTTACAAAGGCGTTCGCGGATTTCTTGGCGAACGCTCATGAGAACTTGACCTAAATGGTTTTGGCCAGTGCGATCGCTCCCGCAACCCCAATAGTAGTCAGTGGGCGAGTTTTCCACAATTACTTTATCGCCTGTGGAAAGGAGAATTGTTTGGATGTCCTCATGGGTAATAAACTTGGTAAGTACCGCTGACCGCATAATGGCGCACTTAACTTGCTCCCAGTCGGGACGGACTTTGCGGGTGCGATCGCGTCCCACAGAAGCGGCCATTTCCGGAGTGGGGGCCTTGTGAATTATTTCGATCGAATGTGCATCTTCTGTACCCCAAAATTTATGGGCTTGATAATAATGCTCCACCGTCGGCCAATATTCCCCGTCTAAATGAATGCCGTGGGGAGAGAAATTAGAAAAACAGCCGTAAGGTTCGCTTACCTTGTAAAAGTAAATCGTCATTTGAAAGCTACAATGTTATATTTCAACTTTTACCATGCCCAGCCGTCCTCTAATTTTTCCCAGAAAGCTTGAGATCGCCGATAATCAGCATTAGTTAGTAAACCTGTCGGAGATGCAAGCGTGTCCGCTGATGGATTTGAGAAAACTAATTTCGGTTGGCAGGTGCAGCAGTTGCAGCAGCAGTTTTGGGAGTGGCTGGAATTGAAATTATCCCAAACGCCCAGAATACCCAATATATCGACCCCAGACTGGTTAGGCGACCTACTATGGCCGATATTCAAAGCGGTATCTTGGATAATAGTGGCGGCGATCGCTACCTGGTTACTTTGGCAGCTGTGGCTGATCTTGCGTCCTTACCTACGTTCTCTCAGCTTTGAGATGGGGAACTCGGCAAATCAATCAACGCCTGCAAAAGAGATCGCAACAGCAGATTGGGTGAAGCGATCGCAGCAATTTTACCAACAAGGTAACTACGGCGAAGCCCTGCGATGCCTTTACATGGCAATGTTGCAGAAACTGCACGACTCTGGCATAATCCTCAACGACCCCAGTCGCACAGATGGTGAATATCGGCAATTAACCGAGACTCTGCCCAAACAAGAGTCGTATCAAATTTTACTTACTACTCACGAAGAACTTTGTTTTGGTAACGCGGAGATTTCCCCAGAAACCTTTGAGCTATGTCAGCAGGCTTATCGGAAAATCGATCGAAAATGAAACTCACACAACGCTATTTATGGCTGGCGGCGCTGACTGTAGCGGTAATAATTCTCCTCACCCTAATGGCGGCTCCGCTTGCTACTAAGCTCAGTAGCGGTTCTACTTACAGCCGCGCTCCCGATGGCTACGGTGCTTGGTACGCCTTTATGGCAAAACGGGGGACGCCGATCGAACGTTGGCAAAAAGCCGATTTACCGGGAGTTAGCCTTCAGAAATCTCAATCCAAAATCCAAAATCCAAAATCCAAAATCCAAAATTCCATCACTCTACTGCGGGTTCACAACCAGCTAGATTATGATTCGCTTTATTATCGGGAGCGGGAATGGGTGGAAGCTGGCAATAAGTTAGTCATGTTGGGAGTGCGCCAACCGGTGACAGAGGCAAATTTTAGCACTGTGCCAGAAAGTCAGACGGGTAAAGTAAAAATTGAGACACGACGGCGGCGGCAATTGCAAGCAAAAGAAGAAATCAGGTTAGCCGATCGCTTCGGTGCGATAGTTTGGGAACAAAAGTTAGGCAAAGGAAAGATAATTTACGCCACTACTCCCCATCTTGCCGCCAATGCTTATCAGGACGAACCCGGTAACTATCAATTTTTAGCACAACTGGTGAGTGAGGGTAGCAAATCTATCTTTGTAGATGAATATATCCACGGCTACAAAGATAAAGAAGAAATCGTTGCAGAAGGTAAAGGCAGTTGGATAACTTATTTAGCCAAAACGCCTTTGGTGAGTATTTTTGTACAAGCAGGTGTTATCCTCCTAGTACTGGTGCTGGCTAACAACCGCCGCCTGGGACAACCGATTACCCTGGCATCGCCAACAGTAGATAACAGCGAAGCTTACATCCAAGCGCTAGCTGGCGTTTTGCAAAAAGCTAATAGTAGCGAGTTTGTAGTGGAGGCGATCGGCAAAGAAGAGCAAATTCAGTTGCAAAAAGCTTTGGGATTGGGAACGACACCGATCGATCGCGAAAGCCTTATCAACGCCTGGGTACAACAAACAGGGCGTCCCGCCGCCGAACTGGAACAAGTGCTGGAATTACAATCTACAAAACGTCGAATTAGCGAGCAAGAGTTGCTAAGCTGGTTAGGAAAATGGCAAAGGGTTAATCAATTGTGATAAAAGTCGAAAGTCAAAAGTCAAAAGTCAAAAGTCAAAAAAATAACTAATAACCACTAACCACTGACAACTGACAACTGACAACTGACAACTGAACACCAAACAAGAAACAATGAATAATGAACTATTTGCTGTCATAAATCGCCTCGGTCAAGCTCTCAATCAAATAGTCGTCGGTCAAAACACACTCGTACAGCAACTGTTAGTAGCCTTACTTGCGGGCGGTCACGTAATTTTAGAAGGCGTTCCGGGAACAGGGAAAACGCTATTGGTTAAAGTGCTGGCTCAACTGGTGCAGGCAGATTTTAGACGGATTCAACTAACTCCGGATATTTTGCCTGCTGATATTATCGGCACCAATATTTTCGATTTGAATACTCGCAAGTTTACCCTCAAAAAAGGGCCTGTATTCACGCAGATATTACTGGCAGATGAAATTAACCGAACACCGCCCAAAACTCAATCGGCGTTGCTGGAAGCTATGGAGGAGGGACAGGTGACGATGGATGGCGAAAGTTTGCCGTTACCGGAATTGTTTTGGACGATCGCAACTCAAAATCCCCTCGAATTTGAAGGCACTTATCCCCTCCCAGAAGCACAATTAGATCGGTTTTTATTCAAGCTGGTTGTCGATTATCCCGACGCGGCGGCGGAAAAGCAAATGTTGCTGAACCGTCAAGCTGGTTTTCAATCGCGACGCCTGGATTTAGCTCGTTTAAAATCTGTAGCAACAGTGGAAGATATTTTATTAGCTCGTCAGAAAGTCAGCACAATTAATGTTGATGATAAAATATTAGATTATTTATTAGGATTGGTGCAGCGCAGTCGCCAACATCCCGATTTAGCATTGGGTGCGTCGCCGCGATCGGCTGTAGCTTGGTTGCAAACAAGTAAAGCTTATGCTTGGCTAAATGGCAAGGATTTTGTCACTCCCGATGATATTAAAACTGTAGCGCCGCCGCTATTGCGCCATCGTCTGATTTTAAGGCCGGAATCTCAGCTAGATGGGTTGCAAATTGATGCTGTGATTGCTTCGTTATTGAATCAAGTTGCTGTACCGAGGTGACTTTATTAACATTGCAATTTTTGGCATCTAGAAATACTTAGGAGGAATGACGCTGGGCAAATTGCCTTGAATCAGCTTGACAATTTGCTCAAATTGATATTGGTTAGCGAGTTCCATTAGACCAGTACCGAGTTGAGCGAGTTCTGGGGATAGTAGATCTACGAGTTTAGCGATCGCAGCATCATCTCCACATAGCGCAGCATCTTCTAATTGAGTCAGCCATTCTTCTGGCAATGCCGCCAAAAGCTTTGGATCGAGGGAACTTGCGGGAGAGGAAAGAGAGGATAGGGAAGAGGAATAGTTATCTTTTTCCTCTTCCCGATAGACATACTCTAAGCCCAGGTATTCCGCCATCTTGAGAAATAGGGTCTGTTCTCGGAAGGGTTTGCTGATGTAGTCGTTGCAGCCAGCTGTGAGGGCGAGGGTACGATCGCTCTGGGAAGCCTGGGCGGTGAGGGCAATAATAATACTGTTCTGTCCACCTTCCATTGCCCGAATTTGCTTGGTGGCTTCGTATCCATCTAGCACGGGCATCCGAATGTCCATCCATGTTAGGTCAGGTTGCCATTCTTGCCATAGTTGCACTGCTTCCTGTCCGTTGGTCGCTTCTTTTACCTGCAATCCCAATTGTGTCAGCAATCTGACCATCGGCAAACGATTTTCGGTGCGATCGTCAACTACCAAAATGCGATAATGCGGTTGACCGGGAGCTAACCCAATTACGAGGCGATCGTTCGGTTCGGGTGTAATATTAATTCCGCTAGTTGCGGTGACGGGAAGGGTAAAGGTAAATGTACTTCCCTGCCCTAAAGTGCTACTGACAGAAATTTCACCGCCCATCAGTTGCAAGAGTTTGCGGCTAATGCTCAGACCTAGCCCAGTACCGCTGGCCGATCGCTTTCCGGCTTGGGCTTGCACGAACGCATCAAAGATGGTATCAAGTTCTTCAGCCGCAATCCCTACACCAGTGTCAGTGACGGTAAACTGAAGAAGATGCCGAGTTGTAGTTGCTGTATCTGGATCGGAAGGCAGAGTTTTGACGTACAAAGTAATACTTCCCCGTTTGGTAAATTTGATCGCATTACTCAGAAGATTGATCGAAACTTGGCGCAGTTTTTGCGCGTCGGCAAGAATAAATTGGGGAACTTCAGGCGCAATCTCGAAATAAAGGTCAATTCCTTTAGAATTTGCTCGTTCTGCCAACATATTGCGGAGGGAATGCAGCAGCAAAATTAAGTCAAATTCGCTCTCTTCAATGGTGCTGTGTCCGGATTCGATTTTGGAGAGATCCAACACATCGTTAATCAAGCTCAAGAGGTGATCGCCACTGCGACGAATTGTTTGCAGGTCTTCTTGCTGGCTGGGAGTTAGAGAGGGGTCGCGAGTCATTACCTGGGCAAATCCTAGAATCACGTTGAGGGGAGTGCGTAATTCATGACTCATATTGGCAAGGAAGATACTTTTCGCCAAATTCGCTGCTTCTGCGGCTTCCATTGCCTGTCGCAGTGCCAGTTCTTTTTGCTTGCGATCGCTAATATCTTTCATGAAGCAGTAATGACCCAGGAATTGGTGCCGATCGTCGTAAGTTGCTACTATCACCAATTGTTTGTCAAAAATCGAACCGTCTTTGCGAATCCCTTTGGTTTCAACTTCAACTCTGCCGTCTTGCATCATCTGCCAATAGGCGGCAACCAGTTTTTCCAATTCATCGGGATGTACGGTATTTTGCCAGGGCATCCCGATTATTTCTTCTGGCTGATAGCCTGTCATGTCAGCATAAGCTTTATTGACGTAAAGGTAATGTCCTTGCCGATCCAGTTTGGAAATGCCGGAAAGGGCATTTTCCATCACGTGACTCATTTCTCGCAGTTCTGCTTCTGCTTGTTTGCGATCGGTGATATCTTCTGAAAAACCAAGCAGATAATCCGGTTGATTCCGATCGTCATAAATGGGAATCTTGACGGTATGCAGCCAACGTTTACCGAGATTGTGACTATCGATGACTTCTTCGCGAATATCTTGGACAGTGCCCTTGGCAAAGACTTCTTTATCTTTTTGGAAGAAAAAGTTTGCTTGTTCGATAGGAAAAAAGTCACAGTCACTTTTGCCGAGCGCTTGTGCGGCTGAAATCCCAAATAACTGTTCGCTAGTTTTATTCCAAAACTGAAATACACCAAAGTTTTCAGGATGTCCATCCTTGACAAAAATCGCAACTGGTAGATGATCTAGCAGCGCTTGTAAGAAATTGCGAGTTTGTTGAATTTCTAACTCTGCTTGTTTGCGATCGGCAATATTCCGGGCAATCTTTGAAGCTCCAATTATATTGCCTGTTTTGTCTTTTATTGGCGAAACGCTTATGGAAACATCGATTAAGGTTCCATCTTTTTTCAGTCGCTTGGTATCGTAGTGTTTGATGCGTTCTCCTCGCCTAATTTTCTGGAGGATTTTGGTTTCTTCTTCTTGATATTCTCCTGGAATCAATTTTTTGCCACATTCTCCGATTATTTCGGCGGCTGTGTAACCAAAAATTTGCTCTGCCCCGACATTCCAGCTTGTAATTACATCTTCTAAGTTTTTGCTGATAATGGCATCTTCTGAAGATTCTACGATCGCAGCTAATCTCGCTAAGCTAATTTCTGCTTGTTGTCGCTGGTGAATTTCCCTTTGCAACTTAAGATTGGCTTTTTTAAATTGATAGATTTGGCGTTCGCTAATTTGGATTAGATGCACTACCAAGGCACATAGCCAAACTAAAACTAAGCCGCCTATTAACACGACATTTGGTAAGGGAGATTTCACATTTGCTATTAATGCTGGAGTTGGAGAAACTTCTATCCGCCAGTCTGCATTATATGCTCTAACTACAACCGTTTTCCGAAGTAAAGATGGAGATGGAATCCCTTTGCTGTAAATTAAATCTGCGCTATCGTAAATGGCAATATTATAGCCGATTGGGACTTTTAGAATACTTTCAAATAAAGTTTGAAAACGAAATACTCCGAGAATAAACCCATCAAAACGGTTTCCTACAAATAAAGGAAATATTGCCAAAAATCCTTTTCCACCTTGAGCTAGTGAAATATGGCGCGTTAAGATAGGTTCGCGCAAATCGCGAGCTACCTGCAAAGTGATTTTGCGACGAAGTTCCCGACTCAAATCTAAGTTTTTTGCTGCTTCATTTCCCGCTAGCGGTAACACCCACCGCACTTTAAATGATGAATCGACCCATTCGATCGCTTGACAACCATAAAAATATTGTATATAAGCATCAGCATCGGCTTGCCAAAGAGCTTGTGATTTACCGCCACTCACTTGCCAGCGAGTTGCCATTTGCCGAAGTGCCAGCATTCGTATTGATAATTCTTTGCTCAGTTCTGACTCGATCGCATTGGCTTCTTGCTGAATTAGCTGCTCAATATGAAGTTGTTCTTTGGTGTTTAGCTGTTGCCATAAAAGTAAGACGACAACAGAAGCCAGCACACCAAACAGTAGAGGTAGCAGTCTTTTAATAAGTGTTTTGCATAAGGTTATCATTAGTTTAATTCGAGCGAGCCTCATAAACATATCGTGTATTTCTAGTATAGGAATATTTTATATTAATTGCCTTAATATAGTAAATTAAATGTTCCCAACATCTGATTGAAAAACTTGAAAATTACAGGCTGTATCGATTATAATAATTTGACAAAACAAACGCTCGAAGCTATAGACGGGATAAAGCTTGCTAAACTTTGGCGTCAGCATTCAGCTGTCAGGTATCAGCGTAGAACTTGGAGAGGAATTAACCGTCAACAGTTTCACAAAAGAGCCGAAAACTTAAGCGTTCTCAGTTGCATTAGCTGACGGCTGATAGCTGAATGCTTACACTTTGGCAAAGCACAAATTAAACATTTAACTTACCCCCTAACGAAGAAAGTTGTTTCTTTATACTTGCTATTGTAACCAAATTTGCAGATGTCGATAAACTCTTTCTGTGAAGTTCATAAACTGGCATTTCTTGCCAGCAGTGACGACAAAACCAATAGACATCTTGGTGGCGGATGTGACGCAGCATTTGATGCGAGCAGCAGGGACAGTCTGTCATAAAAACCTCGTTTATTAAAAAAGCAACTTTGATGACACGAGAAATATCAATTCTGCTCGGATAAGATCAGGGGCTCTCGCATTTGAGCGACAATCGATCGCCCAAAATCATAAATTTTACGCCCAAATGCTAATACCTACGGCAGCCTACGCCAACGCGCCTCTATCTTACAGAAATGCCTAACCGAGCAGTATTGCGAGAAACATAGTGTCGATCGAGAAGCGTTAAGCTCAGTTGCACCACGAATAAACTTACTGTAGAGCTAGAAAATAAAGATTTGGTAAAAAATATAACTTTGTTAATGTATAGAACAAAATCTATATATTTCGTAATAAATTAACGGCAGAGAGCGCGAGATCGAGCCTTGATTTTTGATGGTACTGCAATCGCTCAAAATATGCGATAATGTAAAAAGCGTATGGCAAACACTGTTTTAGCAGTATAGATCGTCCTTGCGATCGATCTCAGAATTTATCTTCCATCCCAAGACATTGGCAATTTGAACGGTAAGCATGACTGGATCGATCGGGTTCAAAATCACTACTTGCAGTTGATATCGTTGGAACCAAATATGTTGGAAATCAACCCATTTGGATCTGAGAGCTAATAGCACCACAGGAATTTTCTCAGTTTCAGGTTGTTTTTTAAGGTGCTTGACAAATAGCAAACCGTCTATCTCATTTAGGCAAAATTCCAAAATAATCGCATCTGGCCGATCTAGACTTGCCTGTCGCAAGCCTTCTAAACTTGAACTAACAGATCGCACGTTCCAACCGCCTAAATCAGTCAAGCAAGCCTGGATTATCTCCCGTATATTGGGTTCTTTGTGAATAAGTAAAATTCTGTTGGCGGTCATTTTAACCATTGGGAAAGTATTCATATAGGTCAGCAGGAAATTTTCTCCTATGGGAAGCAACTAGCCTGGAGTTGCATAAAAAGAGGCTAGCTCAAAAAGGTAAGGAATTAATAAAGATTTTTTTCTATCTACAAACTATGAAAGTTATATTCCCATCCTAAAATCTCTGCCACTTCTTCCGTCAGGATGGTGGGTCGGATCGGTTTGGCAATTACTCCAGCTACTCCCATGCGATCGAATCTGACGCGATCGCTGGGCAAGACTTTGGCTGTCAGCAGAATGACTGGAATCGATGAGTTTGCCGGCTCGGATTGGAGGCGATCGTACACAGCAAATCCATCCATTCCCGGCATCGATATATCTAGCAAAATGGCATTAGGTCGTTCTGTTTTGAGGATCTCAAAACATTCCTCTCCCGATGCTGCCCCCAGTGTTTCCCATCCGGCTAAGTCTTCCAAACACGCCCGCACCAGTTCGCGGAGGTGTTCTTCATCATCAACTACAAGAATCTGTCTGTCTGTCATTCCATTTTGAATTTTAGATTGATTTTACAATTGGATAGTAGGTAGGGGTAGGGTAAAGAAAAAAGTGCTGCCTTCACCTAAGATACTTTCAGCCCATATTTTTCCATTATGCCGTTCGATAATACTGCGGCAGATCGCCAATCCTAAACCAGTTCCTCCTTTTTCGCGGGAATCGGAGGCATCAACCTGTTGAAATCGCCCAAAAATTAATTCTAGTTTATCCGCCGGGATACCCCGTCCGCGATCGCTGACTCGAAATAACACAAACTCGGTCTGATGTTCGATACTGATGCGAACTGTGGAATGGGCAGGCGAGAATTTTATCGCATTACTGAGCAAATTTGTCAAGGTTTGGATGATGGCATCTGCGGCTGCCCATACTTCTGCATCGGTGGGGGTAAAAGCGAGAGAGATTTGTTGTCGATCGGCAATCTGTTGTATCCCATTAATTGCTTGCTGGATCAAATCTGTAGCTTTGCAAACAGTTTTCTCTAGAACTGCGCTGCCGGACTCTAGCCGCTCCAAATCTAAAATATCATTAACCAGGTTGACTAAACGATTGGTATCGAGTATGGCAATTTCGATTAGGCGTCGAGATTTTTCTGGTTTTTTATCGTAAATTCCACTTTCTAATAGTCCCAGCGACATTTGAATTGCGGTTAAAGGCGTGCGGAGTTCGTGGCTGACAATACTAATGAATTCGTCTTTAATTTTTTCAATTTTTTGTCGTTCGGTGATATCTTCGCCAATGCTAATGGTTCCTATAATATTTCCCTCTAAATCTTGCAGGACAGTATTGTTCCAAGCAATCAATTTTTCCTCACCCGATTTGGTCAATATGGGATTTTGATAATAGGGATAATTGTTGTGATTCAGTAATTCCGAGAAAGCGCTTTTAATTGATATTTTAATAGAGCTATGTAAGAAATTTTCAAACCAATTCTTTCCTAAAACTTCTTGGCTAGTGTACCCTGTGAGCCTGAAGAAAAAAGGATTGGCGTAGTTGACATTTCCCGCTCGATCGAATCCGACGACGATCGACTGCACGTTATCCAATAGCGATCGCCAGCGTCGTTCGGCTTCTCGGATCGTGGCTTCTGCTTGTTTGCGCTCGCTAATATCATTGTTAATTTCCAGTATCTTAATTGCTCTAAAGGCATCATCTTTTTGCACAACCCAACGGCTGGATACAGTAATAAGTCGATCGTCCTTAGTAAAATGAATAAGTTCTCCTTCCCAGTAACCTTTTGCCAACAGTTCTGTTTCAATTTCTGTGAAGGGCTGAGGAAATTGGGTTTTTAATAAACTGTGCGTTTCTTGCCCAAATGCCTCCGCTTTTGTCCAGCCATACATAGACTCGGCTCCCCGATTCCAAAAAGTGATAACCGAGTTTAAATCCCAGGTGATAATACTATCGTGGGCGAGGTCTAAAAGTTGGGCTTGTTCTTTTACTAATTGATAGGCTTGTTCTTTTTCTAGTAAAAGAACTAACAGACGAGCGTTTACGTCTGTTAGTTCTCTAGTTCTTTCTATTACTCGTTGTTCGAGTTCGGCATTAAGTTTTTGTATGGCTATTTCTGCTTGTTTGCGCTCGGTAATTTCTTCGCAAACGGTACTGATGCCAATAATGCGATCGCCATCTTTTAAGGGTAAAAAGTGACCTAACCAAACTCGCTGCACCCCTGGTCGAGACGGAGTTTCCCCGAAGATTTCCACATTCAAAAGGGGTTGCCCCGTTGCTAAGATGGGACGCAACAGTTGTTCGGCAGTATCGGCTAGATTCGGTAATAGTTCGGCCACTGTGCGACCGATATGTGCTGCCACAGAAAACCCGTTCATTTCTGCCAGTCGCTGGTTGATTCGCACGAAGCGGAGGTCGCTGTCCAAAACGCTCAAACCAATGGGAGCCGATTGGTAAATGGCTTCAATTTCAGCTAGTTGTCGCTGAAGTTGAATTTGAGTTTCTTGGAGAGCAATTTCTACCTGTTGGCGCTCCTTTAGTTCAGTTTGTAACTGCTCAAATAAATCGGCTTGTTGGATGGCAATTCCCGCTTGAATTGCTATTTGTCGGATCGATTCGATTTCATAATCTTGCCATTGGCGGGGAGCAGTACAGTGATGAGCAGCCAGCAATCCCCATAATTCATCTCCCACCAGAATCGGAGCAACCAAATTAGCTTTAACTTGGAGGTTGGCCAAGAATTCAATGTGACAGGGACTCACACCGGAATTATAGATATCCGATTTGACCGTGATTAAGCCTTTTTTGAAGGGTTCGACATATTGTTCGCCAATGCAAGGGTCGTGGATTTGGAGCGGTAAAAGTGCCATGCAGCCGGCTTTGACCGACTCAACCACTACTTGACCGGCCCAATCTGGAGCAAACTGAAATACGATCGTCCGATCGCATTGCAAAAACTCTCGCATTTGCTCCACAGTAGTTTGAAGAATATCTTGCAAATTGAGCGATTGGCGGATGCGCTGGGTCATTTCCAGCAACAAGCGTTGTTGCTCGACTTGCTGATGCAGTAAGGTTTCTGTTCGCTTGCGATCGTCAATGTTCGCAACTGTACCGATCGTTCGCACGGCTTGACCTGCTTCGTCATCAAAGCTTTGTCCTCGTCCCTCAACCCAGTGAAGGCTACCATCTGGCCAAATGACGCGAAATTCATGCCGATAGATGCTTTTTGTTTGCAAAGCTTGCTGTAGCGCCTTATTTAAGCCTTGCCGATCTTCAGGATGGACACGCGCATCAAAGGTTTCGTATTTGCCATCAAAAGTCCCAGGTTCTAATCCCAATAACAGCGCGTGTTCCGGCGACCATTTGATTTCTCCCGTGACTAAATTCCAGTCCCACATCCCCATCCGCGCCGCTGACAGAGCTAACCTCAGTTGTGTAGCGCTATCCTGTAAAATATCGGCATTTTGCTGAATTAATTGCTGATTGAGCCGCTCAATCTTTTTTTTGCTCTCCTGGAGATAGCTGGTGAGTAAATTAATAACTGTTGCCACCAGCAGAAAAATGCTTAACCGCAATATATTCCCCGGTTGCGCGGGCCAAAGTTGATGAACGGGGACAAAGAAATACTCGATCGCCAGCATCGAAAGGACAACGGCAACGCTTCCCGGTCGAAAGCCGCCATACCTAGCAGTGACAATGATGGCAATGTAGAACAGCGGACTGATAATGGGTGCGAGCAGTCCTTCTAGCCAGACAGAGAGGAGAAATGCGATCGCCGTTGAGCCAATGGCAACTCCGTAGGCTAAAAATAGCCGATTCGATCTCATGGCTACTTCCTCTCCTTAGCCATTTGGCTAATAAATTTGATTTTCTTTACCAATTTTTTACTTTTTGGCTTTAAGTTTAATTTGTCGAAGATTCGGTTAGATAAAAATGTCGCCCAGGAAAGTCTTGTTTGTTCACAATAGTATAACTATTTCCGACCTGATACAACATGGTTTGGAAAATATAGAATTTAGTCAAGTATCTAAAGCCAATTCAGTTAAAGCAATGTTAATGGAAATGTTAATTAATCCTCCCGATATGGTTGTTTTAAATTTTGATTTTTCAGATATGAACGGGGTGGAAGTAGTAAAAATCATCAGGAATTATTTGGATTTTCAATCCGATGTAGTAGTTGTTGTCAGGAGAAATTTAACTCCTTACGAAGAAAGTATGTTAGCTGAATTAAAAGTCTCCCAGATTATACATAAAGTAGCTTGTTAACCTTTGCCATGTTTGTTTTCCCAACTAGGTACTATTTGAATTTCTAATTTCTAGCGCCAGCGAGTGCGCTCAATTCGACTGAGTACCCGTGTCACGAGTTCTGGCCCCAATACGGGTTTAGTGATGAAATCATCAGCTCCGGCAGCAAAAGCTTGACTGAGAGAGTCTGCATCGGTGTGAGCAGTCACAACTAAAATCGGTAAATCACCCTGCTGCACATCCTGTCGCACCACCTGGCACAACTCCAGCCCGCTGACTTGTGGCATCTGGAGATCCAGTATGACTAAATGGGGGGAAGTTTTCAGCAGCATCTGCCAAAATCGTTGAGGTTCGCTTAAAGTTATCACTTCCAAACCCCAAGGCGTTAGCAATGCGGATAAGTAAGTCAGCATTGTTCGGTCATCGTCAACAATTAACACTTTGGGTTGTAAAGCTTGATTTTTGGGTAAAACACGGGTGATGGCTTGAAAAATTTGTTCGCTCGTGGCAGGTTTATGTAGAAATTGTTTAGCGCCTAATCGCGATACTGCTAAGCGATCGGCAAGGCTATCTCGTCCGGTAAATACAATCACAGGAAGGTGAGGCGATCGCTCTTTTAGTTCTTGCAGCAGCATCAAACCATCTTCCTCTGTTTCTGGGAAACTTAAATCTAATAAAATGACATCGGGGACGGACAGAGCAAGGCGCGATCGTGCGACAGCTAGATTCGAGGCAATTTCGATCTGCAATCCCCAAGCTTCCGATTCTACTTTTAATAGCTCAGTCAAAGCCGTATCGTCATCGATCGCTAACACGCGATAGTCGCAAAGAGTAGGTATCGGTGTAGGCGTCGATGTTATAGGTGGCTTGGCTAATTCCGCTTGTAATGCTGTCACCACTTCAGACAATCGAGCGATGTCTGCCAGCGCGAACGGGCGATCGTTCATGAGCAAATGCTCAGCCGATCGCGCCAGTTTCGATCCTTCGGAATAACCGAAAGAAGCCAGAGAGCCTGCCAATTTATGGGCTTCCTGCTTTGCTGCTTGCTGTAATTCGGCTGCTAAATTTCCTGCTAATAATGCAGTTTTTGCTTGTGCCAATACGGCAATTTGTTGCTTAAATACTCCCCAAAACCGTTCTAATACTTTGTCGATCGCAGAGCGATCTCCCACAGCAGATTTCTGTTTTCGGGTGTTATCTGTCCCTGAATCATCCAGACTTGACGATGCCGATTGGGGATAAGGCTTGAGTCGATAGCCCATGCCATAAATTGTTTCGATGATTTCTTCGGCTAAACCGCCTGCTTTGAGTTTCTTTCGTAAATCCTTAATATGAGTAATAATGGCGCGATCGGTGGGCCCATCATCAAATCCCCACAGACGATCCAGAATGACACTGCGGCTGAAGATGCGATCGGGGTTTCGCATAAATAATACCAGCAGATTAAATTCTGTTGCTGTCAGCGAAATGACTTGTTCGCCAAAGGTGACTCGACCGGAATCGAGATCCAAACAAAGATTTCCCCAAGTTAACGTAGCGGATGAATCCTTCCCCATACTTCCTGGGGGGAATGCGTTACTGCGGCGCAATAATGTCCGTATGCTTGCCAGTAATACTTCCGCAGCACAGCGTTTGCTGATATAACTATCAGCTCCAGCATCAAAGCCTGCCACCACATCCGCATCTGAATCGTTTGCCGTTAGCAACAGGATCGGTTTGGGGTAGTTTTGCGATCGAAGTTGCCGACATAAGCTAATCCCATCTAGTTTTGGCACCTGCACGTCCAGCACAATCAGGTCATACTCAAGTGCGGTTGCCAGGTTTAGTGCAGTTTGTCCATCGCTCGCTACATCGATCGCATAACCATTTGCCTCCAACACCTTTGCCAGTGTAGCGCTCAGCAATGAATCTTCTTCTACTAACAGAATTTTTATGAAAGATTTCTTCATTCTGAATATGGGCTTTCCAAAAATTGCGGAAGAAGTCCCCACCTACACTCAGGCGAGACGAACAAAGAAGGCATTATCAATAAGCCTATGAGTTTGATGCACCAAAGGCAATCATAATTAAAAAAATTATATCAATTGCGGTAGGATTGCTGAAAAAAATTCGCCTACTTATTCTGGGAGGCGATGCTGTGCATTGGCCACTATACTTTATATAAATCCGGGTCTGCTACCTTCTTTTTCAGCCTCAATTTTCTTCTCCTAATCTCCCTTTCCCCGCTGCGGCCAACAATAACGGCGGTAATCACAGCGGATTTAGTATTAGTGCGATCGCAAATTGTGGTAAACTACAGAAACTAAAATCTTGCACCAAGAGGCAGAGCCTCTATTCTCAGTAAAACTACTGTAAGTGCGGAGGAATTTATGGAACAACTAGCGCAACAAGGATGTGTACCTTGCATTGGTGGTGAATCTCCCATCGGCGCAGCGGAAATTGCACAAATAAAGCCGCAAATCCCCGATTGGAATATCGTGGAGGAAGAAGGGGAAGCGCGTCTGAAACGAGTTTACAAGTTTGCCGATTTTAAAACAGCTATAGCTTTCACTAATAGCGTGGGCGATGCAGCGGAAAAAGAAGGACATCACCCAGCTTTACTGACGGAATGGGGTAAAGTAACGGTAAGTTGGTGGACGCATTCGATTGGCGGTCTGCACAAAAATGATTTTATCATGGCAGCGAAAACGGATGCGATCGCAACTGAGTTTATCCAAAAGTAAAATCAAAAGTCACGCACTCCTCCCGCACTCCTCCCGCACTCCCATCTCCCACTGAATCGAATATGAGCAATCAATCCGAAACACCCATAGCTTTGTGCCGCACTCCCCTATTTGAACTAGCGGTAGAATTGAAAGCGCGGCTCACTCCCTTTGCCGGATGGGAAATGCCTGTACAATATACTGGCATTACGCAAGAACATCAGGCGGTGCGAACAAGTGCGGGCATCTTCGATATCTCCCACATGGGCAAGTTTACCGTCCGAGGGAGAGAACTGATTCAGAAATTTCAATATTTAGTACCTTCCGATTTAAGTCGCTTGCAACCCGGTCAAGCTCAATATACCGTACTGCCGAACATCCACGGCGGTATTTTAGATGATATTATTTTCTATTACCAAGGGTCGGATGATTCTGGCGAACAGTGGGGCGTAATTATTGTCAATGCTGCCACCAAAGCAAGAGATAAAGCTTGGTTGTTGGCAAACTTGGAATCGGCTAACGTTACTTTACAAGATCTCTCCAAAAATAAAGTTTTGCTCGCCGTGCAAGGGCCGCAAGCTGCTGCATACCTGCAACCATTTGTCAAGGAAAATCTTACGCCCATCAAAGCTTTCGGTCATTTGGAAGCAACAGTATTGGATAAACCCGCTTTTATTGCTCGGACTGGTTATACTGGCGAAGATGGATTTGAGGTGATGGTTGACCCAGAAGTAGGGGTACAACTGTGGCGCAGTTTGGTGGCGGCGGGTGTGGTTCCCTGCGGTTTGGGTGCTAGGGATACCCTGCGTTTGGAAGCGGCGATGGCACTTTACGGTCAGGATATCGATGAAAATACCACGCCTTTGGAAGCTGGGTTAGGTTGGCTGGTTCACCTGGATGCGAAAGGAGATTTTATCGGTCGTGCTGTTTTGGAACAACAAAAAGCAGTTGGAGTGCAGCGTCGTTTGGTTGGTTTGCAAATGGAAGGACGCAACATTGCACGTCACGGTTATCCAGTATTGCACAATGGGGAAAAAGTCGGTGAGGTGACGAGTGGCAGTTGGTCGCCTACACTGGAAAGTGCGATCGCGCTTGCCTATGTTCCCACAGAATTAGCTCAAGTCGGTCAGCCACTGCAAGTAGAAATTCGCGGTAAGACTTATCCAGCTGCTGTGGTGAAAAAGCCTTTCTATCGTTCTGCTGCTCGGATCGGTTAATTTAGCAAAACTAAAGCAAAATTCAGACGGCTGGGCCAAAAAATCCCAGATCGTTCCCTTTTGCGAATTGGCGATCGCAAATCAACAAATCCTCTTCCAGCTAAAATATCTGAAGAATCGCTACTTAAAAAATGTTAAAAATTAACTTATTGAGTCGCCCAGCATTACGCAGGCTTACAATGCTAGCTATCATCCTCAGTGCGATCGTCGGTTGGGTGTGGTTCGCGATGATTCGGATGCCGGGAATTAGTTATCGCGGACAACTGCCATCTCTAAATCAGCAAGAATTAAAATTACAAAAAGCCTTGCGTCAGGACGTGCAAAAGCTAGTTAGCGAACTGCAAGAACATAACTTTTCATCTTACAATAATTTGGTAGCTGCGGCTAATTTTTTAGAATCGAGTTTTACTAATGCCGGCTACAAAGTCAAACGTCAGCAATACCAGTTTGCTAACCGCAAGTACGATAACATTGAAGTAGAAATTCCCGGCACAAAAATACCAGATGAAATAGTTGTCATCGGCGCTCACTATGACTCTGTGCAGGATAGTCCCGGTGCAAACGATAACGGTACTGGTGCGGCGGCTGTATTGGAATTGGCGCGTGCGTTTGCTGGCAAAAAAACTGACCGGACTCTCCGTTTTGTGGAATTTGTGAATGAGGAACCGCCCTTTTTCCAAACTCCGGATATGGGAAGCTTAGTTTATGCCAAACGCAGTCAAAAAGCAGGCGAGAAAATTGTTGCTATGCTCAGCTTAGAAACAATGGGTTACTATTCCGATAAAGCGGGAACTCAAAAATATCCATTTCCTCTGAATTTGGTATATCCTTCCTCTGGAAACTTTATTGCATTTATCGGTAATATTAAATCTGGTGACTTGGTGAGAAAAGCGATCGCATCCTTTCGTCGCCATGTCGAATTTCCCTCCGAAGGCGCAGCTCTACCCGCGCAAATTCCCGGTGTCGGTTGGTCAGATCAGTGGTCTTTCTGGCAACAAGGCTATCCGGGAATCATGGTCACAGATACCGCTCCCTATCGCTATCCTTATTATCATACCGCACAGGATACACCGGATAAAATTGATTTCGAGAAATTGGCGCGGGTAGTCGCTGGTTTAGAAAGCGTTATTGCCGATTTGGCAATACTTGAGATTGACGAACCAGTTGAGCAAACTCGCGCAGAGTTTTAGTGTAGCGATCGCCTCCAAGCGAGATAAGATCTTCGTTATGATCCGCACCCTCTATCCATAAAAAACGCTTCGGTTCGTTCGCAGATTCAAAAAGTTGTTGTCCGTGGGAAACAGGAATTACCGAATCGCTCGTTCCATGTATAATTAAAACCGGACAGCGTACCTTTTTAATTTTATCGATATTCGCAAACTTATCAAAAGGTACGATCGGGATGCGCGTCACCACAAGAAACGCCTTAGTAAAAGCACTTTCCAAAATCAAACCCCCAACGGATTTGCGCGAAGCCAAATCCACCGAAGGGCCGCCACCTACAGACCGTCCGTAAACTATAATGTTTTGAGTTGAGATATTCAGCTTTCTTGTCAAATAATCGTAAGCCGTATCGATATCTTGATAAGCATTGCTTTCTGAAGGCGTACCCTGACTCGTACCGTAACCGCGATAATCGTAAGCAAATACAGAAAATCCCAATTCCCTTAATTCTCTCAGAATTGGCAACATATCCCCCAAATCTTCCGCATTGCCGTGACTGTACAAAATCGTGTAAGTAGCTTGAGAATTGGGTAGGTAAATAGCCGATATTTGCACGCCATCAGCAGCAGTCAGCTTCAGAATATCCTTAGTGTCTTGATAGCTGGATGCTTGCGGTTTAAAAATCATCCAATCCGTGAAAAAGTAGCCGTATATGCAAAGGGAAACATAAACAAAAATAATAGAACGTATCAGCCGTTTCAGCGAAAAGTCACCTATTAGTAAATGTTTGAGCTTTTGCTTATCCATTTTTAAATTTATTGGCTCTCCCGTTTTTGTGGCGATCGTAGAAACTTATCTAATCGTAGGGTGGGTTAGGCACAGGCAATAAATTTAGTAGTTTCGATCGATAATTTAGTTCCCGTGTTATAAACCACCATCTCACTCAACTGTAACATCAAAGAACATTTTTACCCATAAATCCGCCACAGCCAATTTATTTAATAAAGATATAAAATAATCGAGTTTCTCAACAAAAAATCTAGTTTTTGCAAGAAACCCGGTTTTTGAACCTCATCGAAAGATTTGTCCTCAACAAATCTATCTAGAAACTAAAGGTAGTCCGAACAACAGGCACATAAGTTGTTGGGTTAGTCTTAAAGCCTTCGGGATTAAAAATTACAAACACACCAGGAGTGATACTAACACGATCCGAGACTTTAAAATTGACATATCCCTCCAGCTGATAAGGGGTAGCCGTTTCAGGATTATATGCTCTGCCGCCAGCCGAATCGCGAGAGAGAGGACTACCAAAAATAATCCCCGCCGAGCCTCCCTTGGTAACTAAATCCTTGAAATGAACCCCAACTAACCAACTCATAAAATTAGTCGAGGCATCAACATCAGTGAGATTACTAAAAATGTAAGTAAATGAACCAGCGAGAGTAACAGATGGATTCAACTTAAAAGCAACAGAACTACCGAAAGTATCAAGTTGAATTCCTTGATTAGCAATTGCTACCAAACCTGACCCACCAGCATTCGCTAATTCATTTGCATTGGGTGCAAACAATATCGAGCCAATATCAGATGAACTTAGTCCCGTTCCCAAAATATTGATCTGGTGATAACTATGAGCGTAATTCAGACCAATATCGAGATTTTTGGATGGTTTAACTGTTAGTTGAGTTGCCGCCACATAACTGCCATTAAAAAGACCCGCTCCTAGAGGAGTACCGGGAAATCCTTCATTAGTGGGAAGATTTGCTTGCACCGAGCCATATAACCCTCGCAAGTCTAATTTGTTGGAAATATTCCAGATAAATCCGGCGGCTGATGCTAATCCAGTTTGTGAAGTACCTCCAGATACCCGTTGCGCTGCTGGTAGATTGCTGAAGCGAGAAATAGATCCTTGTCCTTCTCCCGCAAAAGGTAGAATTGATGGAAAAGCATCAGTTACTTCTGCATTAGTTCCTGCAAATAAGGTTAAGTTGTTTGCCACAGGAAAAATGTAGAGCAATTTATAAAGATGGACGCTGTTGTTGCCACCAGTAGTTTCAAGAGTGGAAGGATTAACTGTTGGGAATTGCGGTTCGTATGATAAGCGTACATTACTAGCATTCCCAAAAACTACATCGCCATAACCTAGTGTTCCAGCAAGGCTACCACCAGTTGTAAAAGAAGGAAATGCCGCACTCGGTCCCCCACCAAAATTGTAAGCCTGAAGTCCTGTAATCAGTAAATCTTTGCCGGAAAAACTGGTTAATAGGTTGAGTCGAACGCGATTGTTAAAAACGATATTTGCATCTTTGCCTGCCTGGGGTATTGCCCCCGTTCCATCATTGGTATTATTGATAAAATCTTGATTTCCACCTGGGTAAGCAGAATAGGCACTCGCTATGCTAAAAATTGCTTCTCCACTCAACTTAGTTGTAGTTGAAAATTGTTGTCTTTCTAACTTAGCGGTGCGAGTTTCCAGAACATCGACTCGCCCTCGGAGTTTTGTTAGTTCATCAGAAAAATCCTGCTGCAATTTTTCGATTGTAGCTAAGTCTTCTTTATCGATCGAGTCTGGTTTTGTCGCTGCCACCAACTCAGTTATCCTGTTTAAACAGGCATTTAAACCCGCTGCAAATTCATAACGGGTCAGGGCACGATTCCCGCGAAAAGTTCTGTCAGGATAGCCCTCAATGCAACCATAGCGTTCCACCAAAGACTGTAGTGCCTGAAATGCCCAATCGGTCGGGTTCACATCTGATAATTGCGAAACCGATGTAACTTGGCCAAGTGGAGCTTCGGATGAAGCTAATTGAGCCAAAGCAGGAAGAGAGTTGAGTGGAACAACACTAAGCGCTAGGAAAGGAAAAAAAATTTTTCTGATGCCTTGTAGATAGTAATTCACCTGCATTCCTCACACACAAAATCTAGTCATCGGTACAGTAATATTAAACCGGCGTTGCATATGATGCAATAACTAGAGATTTAAAAAAATTTATGATAATCATCAATTATTTTCTATTGATTTATTGCCATAGTAATCTCTCACGATGACAATATTATCGGCCATTATTTCTCTCTTCTGCACCTGGCTGGCATTATACATAAGCTTTGAGCGGTTTGAGCGGGAAAGGAGTAAGCTTGTTTGGGATGGGGCTGATTTTCACTAAAGGTTTTTGCCTGTCGGTACTATACCTTGACAAAAGAATTTGATTGTGCATACCTTTGAATAGCAGCGATAGTGCATCCGCACCGCTACGCGATCGCGATTTCTTATGAAACAAAATTAAACAAAATTACTCAAATAGTAATCCGCAGAAAAACCTGGAAGTGACGCTCCTTTAGATGTGGTAAGAAATAGCTCGAAAATCAAAGATGCAAGCCTGAAATCTGACTGCAATCAACAGCGATATCACCAGAAAAAGCTACCCAAATAGGTAATTGCCTTCGGGACGAATTGAATTAAGCAGCGTCAAAGATAGCTTTGTTTCCCTGACTCCAAACTTAACAGTGGGATATGAGAATGTCAGCAATTTTGGTGATATCCAACTTTCCGGCGGTGCGAGAGTAAATACTTCTGGTATTGGTGGCGGTAGTATCCGAGTGCAAGCAGGAAAAGTCATTTTACAAAGCGATATCACCGCTATTTCCCAACAGGACGCACCCCAATTGCAAGGTACTGTGGTCATCAATACGCCGGAACTTGACCCCGATGATGGATTATTTGACTTGCCAGAAAATACCGTCGATACTACCAAACTGATTGTTTCTGCTTGTACTCGCAGTCTCAGAGAAGGCAGCTCGTTCATCTTCATCGGTAGAGGTGGGATACCGCCAAGTCCAACAGATCCTCTCCCCGATGAAGCTGTTTGGATGGATTTAAGACCAACAGCCGCACACCCAGAAAATCGAGCAAAAAAACCTATTTCCCTTTACCAGTCCCCACCTACCAGCCCCGAAATTGTGGAAGCTTCTGGATGGATTATCGCCCCAGATGGCCAAGTTACCCTCACTGCTGCTGCACCCACCGTAACGCAGCCTTCCCTAAATCCCCGTTCGTGTGCAGTAATAGAGCTTGAGTAAGAGCGATCGCAGCCGAGAAAAGTAGTACACTAAAAAGCTGTTCGAGTCAGCTTTGAGCAGAAAAAAATCGATAAACCTGTATTAATAACCAGCGTGCAAATACTTAATCTGCTTGCGAAGCTACCTAAAACTGAATCTTTTTCTTGCATAGTGAGGAAGTGAAATGTCTCTAGAATATCCCGATGACCTGAAGTACCTCGACAGCCACGAGTATGTGCGACTGGATGGCGAGATTGCGACGATCGGTATCACCGCCTTTGCCGTCAAAGAACTGGGCGATATAGTATTTGTGGAATTCCCAGATATCGGCGAAGCAGTGACAAAGGGAGAACCTTTCGGAAATGTTGAGTCCGTCAAAGCAGTTGAAACGTTAAACTCCCCAGTCACGGGTACTGTTGTGGAACGCAACGACCCCTTGTTAGATGACCCGGAAGTTTTGGGGGATGACCCCTACGGCGAAGGTTGGTTAATTAAGGTTCGCGTCAATGACCCAGGTGAAGTAGACGATGCTATGACTGCTGATGACTATCGCGCACTGGTAGATGGCGATTAGGGATTTTAGGTAAAGTAGGGTGGGCAATGCCCACGATCGCAGAAGCGATTTGTTAACACCGATTTTACCAGACATTGCTCACCCTACTTTTCCTACCTTTCCGATCTGCTTAAGTTTTCAATTCTTGTTACAAAGTAATAAGGAGTCAATTCTAGAGAGGAAATTGTGGTGACTTATACCACTTATACGCAATCTGGCAGTCAGCAGCAATTAGGAGAAAACAAAATAGAGTCAAGTTCTTTTCTGTGGCGGCATATAGGGCTGACTCCCGATAAAATGGAGCAAATGCTCGCAGTATTGGGACTGCCGACCCTGGATGCTTTGATCGATCGCGCCGTACCGCCAGCAATCCGGCTGAAACAACCGCTACAATTACCAGCAGCCCGCAGCGAGTACGCCGCCTTAGCTGAATTAAAAGAAATCGCCTCGAAAAACCAGGTGTTTCGATCGCTCATCGGTATGGGCTATTACAATTGCATTACCCCGCCCGTCATTCAACGCAATATCCTCGAAAATCCCGGTTGGTACACCGCCTACACGCCCTATCAAGCCGAAATCGCCCAAGGACGACTCGAAGCGCTGCTGAATTTCCAGACAATGGTAATTGACTTGACCGGCTTAGAAATAGCCAACGCTTCTTTATTAGATGAAGCAACAGCAGCCGCAGAAGCCATGACCATGAGTTATGGTTTATCTAAAAATAAGGCAAAAGCTTTCTTTGTTTCTCAAGATTGCCATCCTCAAACCATTGAAGTTTTGCAAACCCGCGCCAAACCCCTAGACATTGAGATTATTATCGGAGAGCATCAAACATTTGCGTTCGATCGAGCAATTTTTGGCGCAATTTTGCAATACCCTGCCAGCGATGGCACAATCTACGATTATAGTGCTTTTATAGAAAAAGCTCATGCCGCCGGTGCATTAGTAACTGTAGCCGCAGATATCTTGAGTTTGACTCTCCTAAAACCACCCGGAGAATTTGGCGCAGATATCGCCGTTGGTAGCACCCAACGTTTTGGAGTTCCGCTGGGATTTGGTGGCCCCCACGCAGCTTATTTCGCTACAAAAGAAGAGTACAAACGACAAGTTCCGGGGCGAATTGTTGGCGTTTCCAAAGATGCTAACGGCAACCCAGCATTGCGTTTGGCTTTGCAAACCCGCGAACAGCATATCCGCCGGGAAAAAGCAACTAGCAATATCTGTACCGCTCAAGTTTTGCTGGCTGTCATCGCTTCTATGTATGCAGTTTATCACGGGTCGGCAGGAATTAAAAAAATTGCTGAAAATATTCACAAGCTCACAGTAATTCTGGCTGAAGGGCTGAAGGAATTAGGATACGGAATTGCTTCAAAACAGTTCTTTGATACCCTACGGGTGGAATTGGGAGAACGGGGATTAGAAGAAATTCTAGAAGCTGCAAAAAACAGGCGCATTAACTTGCGTGTATTGGATGAACATACTGTAGGAATTTCCCTAGACGAAACCACTACAGTCGAAGACATAATCGATATCTGGCAGATTTTTGCAGGTACGCAACAACTGCCATTTACGTTTTCAACTTTTTACCATTCTGAGCTTAAAGTTCACACTTCCCTTGTCCGCACTAGCAACTATCTCACTCATCCTGTATTCAACAGTTACCACTCCGAAACCGAACTTCTGCGTTATTTGCATCGATTGGAATCCAAAGATTTATCGCTAACTACATCGATGATTCCTTTGGGTTCTTGCACGATGAAGCTGAACGCAACAGCGGAAATGATCCCAGTAACTTGGCCGGAATTTGGCAATATTCATCCGTTTGCACCATCATCGCAAACGCGAGGTTATCAAGTTTTGTTCCAACAACTGGAAGCATGGTTAGCTGAAATTACTGGATTTGCCGGAATTTCTCTGCAACCGAATGCAGGATCGCAAGGCGAATATGCAGGTTTGCTGGTAATTCGTGAGTATCACGAAAGTCGGGGCGAAAGTCATCGCCATATTTGTTTGATTCCCGAATCGGCGCACGGAACAAATCCGGCTAGTGCGGTAATGTGCGGTTTTAAAGTCGTTGCCGTTGTTTGCGACAAACAGGGAAATATTGATGTAAATGACCTCAAAAATAAAGCCGAAAAATATAGCAAAGAACTAGCTGCTTTGATGGTGACATATCCATCAACTCATGGCGTTTTTGAGTCAGAAATTAAGGAAATCTGTGCGATCGTTCACGCCAACGGCGGACAAGTTTATATGGATGGGGCGAATATGAACGCCCAAGTGGGATTGTGCAGTCCGGGTGATATTGGCGCGGATGTTTGTCATTTGAATTTGCACAAAACTTTCTGCATTCCTCACGGTGGCGGTGGGCCAGGAATGGGGCCGATCGGTGTTGCCCAGCATTTAGTACCTTTCTTACCCGGTCATTCTGTTGTCCAAATTCGAGATGAAAATCCAAAATCCAAAATCCAAAATCCAAAATCGATCGGTGCTGTTTCTGCTGCGCCTTGGGGTAGCGCCAGCATCCTGGTGATTTCTTGGATGTATATTGCGATGATGGGTGGCGATGGTTTGACGGAAGCAACTAAGGTGGCAATTCTGAATGCTAATTATATTGCGCGTCGCTTGGAATCTTACTATCCAGTTTTGTATAAAGGAGAAGCTGGTTTTGTGGCGCACGAGTGCATTTTGGATTTGCGATCGCTCAAAAAATCCGCCAGTATCGAAGTAGAAGATATCGCCAAACGTTTGATGGATTACGGTTTCCATGCTCCTACTGTATCTTGGCCTGTGGCGGGTACGGTGATGGTGGAACCGACGGAAAGCGAATCTAAGGAAGAACTGGATCGTTTTTGCGATGCGATGATTAGTATTCGCCAGGAAGTTGCGGAAATCGAAAGCGGGAAGGCAGATTCTCACGATAACGTCCTGAAAAATGCACCCCACACGGCAGAAGTTTTGATTGCTGACGAATGGAATCATCCTTATTCTCGCACCCAAGCTGCTTACCCCGCACCTTGGACTCGCGAACATAAATTCTGGCCGGTGGTGGGACGGATCGATAATGCGTTTGGCGATCGCAATTTTGTCTGTGCTTGTTTGCCGATGGAGGCGTATTCGTAAGACCCTACCCCCAAACCCCCTCTCCGTAGACGGGGAGGGGGCTAAGAAAAGGGACGATATCGCGCACTTTACTTGATTATGATGATGTTTTATGCGATCGCACTCTCCCAGAGACAGTTAGTAGCGAATAGCTCACTTGTTAGGGCGAATGCAACAAAAAAGCGATCGCACAAGTCGATCGCTTTTCATCCCTCAGACCCCATCATTTTTATGGGGAAACTTATTTAATTCGATCTAAAAAACTAGCCACAATTTCCGACTAGCTGATGACATTCTGCTTCCAGCATCCGTAGCAGATCGCGATCGCCCCGGTTTTTCGCAACTTCCAGGCGATACTCTAGACGACGACGAATATTAGCGAGGTGAATTTCTTCCAAGTCATCTATAACTTTGTGGCCTCTACCACAACTTGGCACAACTCTAGCAGGAGTTTCTTCTGCTGATGGTGCGGCAAAGCAAGCTTCTGCGTTTGCGCGAGGATCTTTACAGTAGCTAGCGCCGCGATACTTTAACTGAGACTGAGGCGTTGGTTGCGGTACGGGAATATGTCTGGCATAGCGGTAGTTCCAAGCTTGACCCCGGTATTTGCCGCCAATTTCGCCTTCAGTCATTTCGACGGTAGGTAGATCGTTTTGGTAGATGGCACCGCGATAACTGAGTTGCATATAGTCGGCCTCCTAAAGAGTTATGTGAAACGGGGTTAAATAATGTGACTCCTTTGTGAATCACTGTTTATTAGAGTAACGCTCTGTAAGCTCAATTTGGTGTGATCCCCGACACAAATTAGGAAAAGTTTTGTAAATTTCTGTATTTTATGTTACCGTTTTCTAGAAAATTGCTCAAAAGTCAAAGGATGATGACAAAGTACATCCAGCTTGAGATAGGTGCCAGGGGTGGCAAAAGCGGGCGATCGCAGGAAATCTCCCTAAAGGGAGAGAGGAGGGGGAGTGAGAGAAATATTATATAAAATTTCTCTCGCTCTCCCGCGCTCCCAAAGTAGGCAGAATTAAAGGTAGGGTGGGCAGTGCCCACCAAAATGGCTCTAACCCTTGATATGAGGTAATGGTGGGCAGTGCCCACCCCACTACAAATTATCTTTGGTTTATTTACACCCACTTACTTAGCAGTACGCTAACAGTTGCGGAATAACCTATAAAATCCCTCCGTTGAATTTCCGCATTTGAATTTTTTTTTTAATAATTAATAGTTCGTGATTTTTCAGTTTTGATATAAATTAATAAAAAATTAATTATCAAATTATACATAGCTTAGTTAAATCTTTTATGTAAATCAAGATTACAGCTATACTTTGCTTGTCACAAAAAAGTTCCCAAATACCTGAAAAATAGTGATAATATAATAAAGTCGCTCATTATCTGAGTTTATGGTTAGCAGCTCGCAATCCTCATCCGTGAGATCGCTCATTGATGCCAACCAGCAGTTTGTTAAGGTTTATGGGGAAACTCTGCTGCTCGAAGCGATCGTCCAACTCAGTCAAATTAATCATCGCTTTGCTACATCAGATAATTCGACTAATTTAAATACTCCGATTTACTCTGGCAACAGTTGTATAGTAATTGTCGAAGATAATGAGCGATTAATTGGCATTATAACTGCACGCGATATTGTGAGGCTGATTGCACAAAAGAGGCAATTGGAAAACCTCACTGTTGCACAAGTGATGACTCAACATCCGCTCACTTGTAAAGTCGCAGATCTGGAAAATCCATTATTATTAATTCAGGTAATGCACCAACATAAGATTAGGCATTTACCTGTGATCGATGAGCAATACCAACCGATCGCAATTGTTACCCCTGCCACTATTGGAGATATCCTTCAAACTGCTGACCTGTTGAAGCTGCGTTTTGTCGAAGAAATCATGAGCCGACAAGTGATTTATGCCAGTCCCAAAATCTCTATTGTCAAACTTGCCGAACGCATGACTCGCCAACAAGTAAGCAGCATTGTTATTGTTAAAAAAACTCGCACCAACGCCATTTATCCCTTGGGTATTATTACCGAACAAGATCTTTTTCAATTGCAAGCTCTACAAGTGCCACTAAATGAACTGCGGGCGGAAAGAGTAATGAGTACACCTCTGTTTACAGTCAAACCAAAAGATTCTCTGGGGTCAGCACATCAAGAAATGCAGACTCGGCGGATTCGCCATTTAGGAGTTGTTAACCCGCAAGGCGAACTGGTGGGAATATTGACTCAAACGAGGATTTTACAAGCAATAAATCTGGCAGAAGTTCAGCAAGTTATTAATGCTCTACAATTGCAAGTACAAACTCTAAAAGCTGAGAATGTTCAACTTTTGAAAGTCATTGAACGTACCTCTGTTGAAGCAAAAGTGCTAGAACGTCAGGAAATTTTACGCAGTTTTTATGACTCTTCTTCCATGATGATGGGAGTAGTCGAACTTTTAGATAATGATATTTTGCACGTTTTTGATAATCAATTTGCTGCTAATTTTTTCGGCACAACGCCAGAAGCTTTAGCCAATAAAAAAGCCCGCGATCTAGGTATTACAGAAGCTGCTTTACAACAATGGATAACCCATTATCAACAAAGTCGAAAGCTAGGAAAACCTGTCCGGTTTGAATACCAACACATCACTGTAGAAAAAGCTTACTGGTTACTGGCAATTGTCAGCTACATTGGTATTGCAGAGAGCGGTCGTCCCCGCTTCTCTTATATTGTTGAAGATATAACCGAATATAGACAAATTCAAGCTAAATCTACTCATTTATCATATTTATTAGATTCTAGTTTTAATGAAATTTATGTTTTTGATGCAGAAACATTGAAGTTTGATTATGTCAATCAAGGGGCGCTGAATAACTTAGGTTATACTCCGGAAGAACTGCGACAAAAAACCCCGGTCGATCTTAAAGGAATAACAGTAGAGCAGTTTCAACAAATTATTCATCCCCTAGTTAGTAAACAACAAGATAAAATTACTTTTCAAACCGTTCACATTCGAGCCAATGGAACTCAATACCCAGTAGAGGTACATTTACAACTAAGTGAATATCTGGGGAAACAAGTTTTTCTAGCTATTATTCTCGATATCAGCGATCGCAAACGCACAGAAAATGCCCTAAAAGTTGCCCAAGCTCGGTTTTTCGGTATTCTCGATATTGCCAACGATGCGATTATTTCGGTTGATTCCCAACAACGGATTATTATCTTTAATCAAGGAGCAGAAAAAACCTTTGGCTACACTGCACAGGAGATGATCGGGCAACCTTTATGGCGACTGTTACCGGAACGATTTGCGTCCGCCCATCATCATCATGTTACTTCCTTTGCTGATTCTAATGGGAAAGCCCGACGGATGGGAGAGCGAGGAGAAATTTGGGGAAGACGCAAAAATGGCGAGGAGTTTCCCGCAGAAGCATCAATTTCTAAACTCACCCTCGACGGTGAAACAATTTTTACGACAATTTTGCGAGATGTAACCCAACGTAAACGAGATGAAGTTGCACTTTCACAATTAGCGGCGATCGTTAATTCATCTGAAGATGCCATTATTAGTAAAACGCTTGATGGGATCGTCACCAGTTGGAATGCTGCCGCAGAAAAGCTGTTTGGTTATACCGCGTCAGAAATTATTGGTTCTCACATTTCCAAAATTATCCCTGTAAGCTCACGCCTTGAAGCTGAAAATATTTTAGATAAAATTCGCCAAGGTCAATCCGTACCAACGTATGAAACAATCAGGCAGCATCGGGATGGTTCCTTAATCAATGTAGCTCTGACCGTTTCTCCGATTCGCGATCGAACCGATCGCATTGTGGGTGCTTCTAAAATTGTGCGCGATATTAGCGAACAGCAAGCTGCGCTGCGCGATCGCAAAGAAGCGGAACTCGCCCTCAAAGAAAGTGAAGAACGCTACCGCGTCCTCGTTTCTCATGCCCCAGTGGGTATTTTTCAGACCGATGGGGAGGGAAAATGTGTCTATGTGAATCCACGCTGGACGGAAATGACCGGACTTTCGCTCTCAGAAGCGTTGGGAGAAGGTTGGGTGCAAGCGCTACACCCGGATGACCGAGAGCAGATTTTTGCCGAGTGGGTGCAAGCAACCGAAGAAAAACGACTGTTCAATCTAGAATATCGCTTCCGTAAACCAGAGGGAGTAGAAGTTTGGGTTTCTGGACAGGCGATCGCAGTGCGCGATGAAACAGGCGCGATTAAGGGCTACTTCGGCACTGTAATGGATATTACGGCTCGCAAGCAAGCTGAAGAAAAACTGCGCCAAAGTCAAATTAATCTTGCCGAAGCCCAACGCATTGCCCATCTGGGCAGTTGGCAACTTGATTTAAGAACTCAACAAAGAAGTTGGTCTGATGAAACCTTCCGCATTTTTGGCTTAGATCCCAACGGCGCTGCACCCACTCAAGCAGCTTTTTTACAAATGGTTCATCCTGACGATCGTCAGCAAATTCAAGATTGGCTTCAACAAGCGATCGATCGGAAAACTCCCTTGTTCGGAGAGTACCGAATTATTCGCCCCGATGCTACAATCCGTCATTTAGAAACGCGGGCAGAGGTGATTTTAGACGATCGGGGCGAAACAATTAAGCTCATGGGGTCAATTTTAGACATTACTGAGCGCAAACAGACAGAAGCCACTAAACAAGCTTTACTAGATGCCTTACCTGACTTTATGGTGCGAATGAGTTGGGATGGAATGCTGCTAGAAGTCCTTAATAAAGGTGCAATTCATATCATCCAACCTCAAAAAAACATCCCCAACACATTCGTTACAGAGATTATGCCCCTTGAGATTGCCCGAGAAAGAATTCAATTAGCCCAACAAGCGCTGGCAACTCATCGGGTACAAACCCAAGAATATCATTTTGTAGTGGATGGAAAAACGATTTATGAAGAAGCCCGCATTGCTCCGTTAGATAACGATGAAGTGTTGGTGCTAGTGCGCGATATTACCGAACGTTACCATGCGGAACAAGCCCTCCGAGAAAGCGAGGAAAAATTCAGGCAATTAACAGAAAATATTCATCAAGTCTTTTTTATTTTATCGGCTCGGGGAGAAATGCTCTATATCTCGCGAGCATACGAACAGATTTGGCAAAGAAGTTGTGAGAGTTTGTACAAAGATCCTCGCTCTTGGTTAGAGTCTGTTTATGCAGACGATCGACCTGCAATGGCAAATGCTCTCAAGCATCAGATTGAGGATGGAACCACTTTTGAAGAAACCTATCGCATTGTTCGCCCCGATGGTAGTATTCGCTGGGTAACGGCGCGATCGTTCCCCTTGCGAGATGAAGCCGGAAAAGTAGTGCGGTTTACGGGTATTGCTGAAGATGTAACGCAACAAAAAGAATCAGAAGAAGCGATCGAGCGTCAGTTACGAAAAACATTGTTATTGCAGCATATTACCGATCAAATCCGTCAAAGTTTAGATACAGAGCAGATATTCCAGGTAGCGGCGCAGCAGATTGGCGAAGCTTTTCAGGTCGATCGCTGTCTGATCCATTTTTACCAAACCAATCCAGTCCCAGCTATACCAGTAGTCAGTGAATATCTGATTGGAAATCATCGTTCCCTGAAGCATTTAGAAGTCCCGATCGTCGGGAATATTCATATGCAAAAATTACTCACTCAAGAACAAGCGATCGCCTCTGATGATGTCTATACCGATCCTCTGTTGCAGGATATGGCTCCAATATGTGAGCAAATTAGCTTAAAATCAATGTTAGCAGTCGCTACGTTTTATCAAGGCAAACCTAATGGGGTAATTGGCTTGCATCAGTGTATTAATGACCCTTCTTGCCCAGAAAATGACCTGCGCCACTGGCAACAAGATGAAATCGAATTAATTCAAGCGGTGGCGGCTCAGTTAGGAATTGCGATCGCTCAAGCATCTTTACTTCAACAAGAAATCCAACGGCGAGAAGAATTAACACTCAAAAACTTGGCTTTAGAAAAAGCCAGAAAAGAAGCCGAACAAGCTAACCAGGCAAAAAGTGAATTTTTGGCGAATATGAGCCACGAAATTCGCACGCCGATGAATGCTGTTTTGGGTTTTAGCGATTTATTAAGAGGTATGATTACTGAGGAGCGGGCTAAGAGATATTTAGAAGCGATCGCATCAAGTGGTAAAACTCTCCTAGCTTTAATTAATGATATTCTCGATCTTTCAAAAATTGAGGCGGGCAAGCTCCAAATTCACTATGAAGTTGTCGATATTTATTCATTAATTCAAGATATCCGCCAAATTTTTATTCAAAAAGCTGAAGAAAAAGGCTTATGGCTAGAAATTGAGATTGATGGCAATTTTCCTCGTTTTCTGCTTCTGGATGAAGTCCGCCTGCGGCAAATTTTGTTTAATGTGGTCGGCAATGCTCTCAAATTTACCCATTCAGGAGGAATTACAATTTCAGTACAACAATATTCATGTACTCAAACTCCAAAAGGACATATTAGCCTTCAGATTACTATTAGCGATACAGGAATTGGGATTGCACCAGAAGATCGAAAACTTATTTTTGAAGCATTTACTCAAAGTCAAGGCCAAAGTAACCGTAAATATGGAGGTACTGGATTAGGACTAGCCATTACTCAACGACTTACTGAAATAATGCAAGGTTCCATTGAGTTACACAGCGAATTAGGCCAAGGTAGTTCCTTCATATTTTATTTCCCTAAAGTTGCGATCGCCGAGCAGTCTGTAAACTATCTTAGCGTCAAAGAATTAGATGAAAACTTGAATCAATTTGCACCTGCAACCATTTTAGTTGTGGACGATGTTAAATCCAATCGTGACTTAATAGCAGGTTACTTTATGGAAACGGCTCACAATCTTTTATTTGCTAAAGATGGACAAGAAGCCGTGCCAATTGCCCAAAACTCTCGCATAGACTGCATTTTACTCGATTTGCGAATGCCTAATATGGATGGACGAGAAGTAGCTAATATTCTCAAACAGGATGAACAAACTCAGACAATACCGATTATCATTTTAACGGCTTCATCCAATCAAATAGAAGAAAGGGAATTACAGGGGCTTTGCGAAGGTTTTTTACGCAAGCCAGTCAGTCGGACACAGATTGTGGCAGAACTTAAGAAAGTATTGAGAGTTACAGCTTCTCAGCGCGAATCCTTAGTAGATTCTACCAATTCGGAAACGTTGCAGAAGGCTAATGTAAATTTATGCTCAAATTCAACTTTAAACCCTGTGCAATTCTCAGACTTATTGGTTAAGCTGCGCCAAGAAACTGACACTACATGGGTGCGGCTACGGAAAACCTTAGTTACTAAAGAACTCAAACAGTTTATAGAACGGCTAACGCAATGGGGTAAAGAGCATCAATGTCAAGTCTTGTTGGATTATGCACAAACTTTAAGGTCTCAGATAGATAACTTTAATTGGGATATAATTCCCCAAACTGTGGAAAGCTTTGCAGAAATTCGTACCTCTCTAGAAAACAGTTATGAGGAATTAGGGGATGGACAAGCAGATAATTAATCCAAAAGGAGACGGATACGATTTAGCTACACAGGAGGATGAAAATAAAAAGCCGCACCTAAAATTATGTAAGTTGCTAATAGCAATCCTCCCTCCAACCAGTTAGAACGTCCGTCCAAACTGATCAGATTGGCGACTAACACCGCAATGATTACAGCTACTACTTCAAAAGGATTGAAATTTAAATCCATCGGTTGACCGATCGCCACTCCTACTATAACTAAAATTGGAGCGACCAACAGCGCAACTAACAAGCTGGAACCCATCGCCACGGAAACCGATAAATCCATATTGTTTTTGATTGCTACGCCTACTGCAGTTACGTATTCTGCTGCGCCGCCGACTAATGGTAAAAGCACCACACCTGTAAAAAGTGGGGTCAAACCCAAACTTTTTGTTGTTTCTTCCACCACTCCGACGAAAATCTCTGACTCAAAAGCCACTGCAATAGTAGATACCAACAACACACCTATCCACAACCAGAGATTGGGTTTGTGACTTGATTCAGTGTCAGCATCTTTTCCTTCTCCTGATTCCAAATCTACTATTCCCACATCGTAAAGATAGCTGTGAGTCTTCAATGAAAAAAGCAGGGTTAAAGCATAAACTACGATTAACACTACTGCTGCTGTGAGGGAAAGATTGCGAATCGAACTTTCTGCAACTCCATTTGAGGTGTAAACTACGGTGGTTGGCAAAACAATTGCAATCACTGCTAAAGTCATGGTGGAACCGTTCACCCGTGCTACCACAGGCTGAAATTCTTGTTCCTTGTAGCGCAAACCTCCCAAAAACATGGAAAGTCCCATAACTAGGAGTAAGTTGCTGATAATGGTTCCGGTGATACTTGCTTTAACAATATCGACCAATCCCTCTTTCAGTGCGACTAAGGCAATAATCAATTCTGTCGCATTACCAAATACTGCATTTAACAAACCGCCGATAGATGGCCCAGCAACGATCGCAACTTCTTCTGTAGCCGTGCTTAACCATACTGCTAGGGGTACAATGGCTAAAGCTGATGTAATAAATACTGTCAGCGAACCCCAGTGTAAATATTCAGCCGCAATGGAAATAGGGACGAAAATTAACAGGAGGTAAGAAATTATTTTCTTGATTCCCATAAGAAGTTTTGGTGTTTATCTAAGTATGATATCGATCGTACCATTTCAGATGAAAAATTACATATTTTAATCGCTCATAACGAATTTTTTTCATTTACTTTACCGTCCGCTTTAGGCTCGCCCTTTAATTGTGAAAAAACTCGATAATCTTCCCATTCAACCATTGTCCCATCTGCGCGATCGTTATTTATTTTAACCAAGTTGTATTCTACGTCTTCTGCATAAATAGTAAAGGTCACATTGAAAATTTCCACAAAATTAATTACCCACTGGCAGTCCTCTTCCGGGAACTGTTCATAGTAGCGAATCAAATCTGCAATACAGGCTTCTAAATGAAGGCGGGACGGCTTGCAAATTAAAACTATTTTGAGGAGCAAAATTACTAAAATTAGCGGAGTCTTTTGAAAAATTAATACGAGGAATAGCTCTGAAGGTAACTGATGGTTTTCCGTTGTGAGATACTCAATTAAGTGTTGACAAGTTTTTTGTAAAAGTAAATTATTAATTTCTTCGTTATCGTGATTTTCGTAAAGTGAGTTTAATTTATCACTCAACTTGGCACTGATAACCATTGCCAAGTCTTTATCATTTAAACAAAAAATAAGATATTTTACCAAGCTAATTTTGAATTCTTTGTACGTTATATATTGAGTTTGTTGGGTAAAGATATTGGCTAAATTGACATAATTAAACTGGCCTCTTCGCGCTACAAGCATCTTAATTACGTTTAGTACTTCATCGCCCAAACCTGTTGGATTCTTTGGCATTGTGTTTTCTTTTTCCACAGAGTTAGCACGAGCTGTGTACATAGCCAGATCTAGTTTGAACTTATCTTTTAGTTGTTTGGCTAGTGTTTTGGCAGCTTTTCGTTGTTCAACAGGATTGGTGCGATCGATATATTGAGGAACTAACAAATAAGATGTATAGCGGTAACTCCAATGACCTTTTTCTCCCTCTTCATGTTTTAAAGAAAAAATTTTTAGTTCTTCGTAATCCTTGCTAGTTATAAAATTTTTTAGCCACTTTCTCAGCCTACTTAAATTAACAGAAGTAGTTCTTTGGCTAATGACAGAATCGGAAAATATATCAATTAATTCGCGAATGGCTTGATGCTGCCTTGCCACCTCCCAGTTGTTAACTAAAATGTAACAGCATCGCTTGAGCGTATTTCTAAATACTTCCTCATTATTAGCAGCAACAATTTCGTGAATAGCTCGTGTTGGAGTTGAATTCATACAATCGGCAAGATTAATAAATAAATCTTTAAATATAGCCAAAACAAAAGAAGGGTGTTTTCTTTTAACAATATCTAATAGTAAAGTGTAAATTGTTTTTTGCGATTCATTAACAAGAAGACGAGCTTTGGTATTTAACTCAACAGGCAGTTCACTTTGCGAATCATCTGGTAGCACACCCATAATTATCTCTGACTCTTTGTACCACATTACAGTCATAGCATTTTTATCTCCTCAAACATAAGGTGGGTTTCCATTAGGTAGGATTGTAACCCCTACTCAATGAAAACGCCACCTAATATATTGCGTTTATAAATTTACTCAATTAGCAAAGCAACACTCGCGAAAAGCATTAATTTTTATGCAATGATTCAATGCTTGCCGCACAATTTTGTAGTGGAGGGGTGATGCCACTATTGTAGAGATTAAATTTGGCTAGATGAAGTATGGCGCTGCGGTAGCGGATACTCGCACTGTAATCGCCTGTTACTTCAGAACGAGAAACATTACTAATTTTTTCTCGACTAATTTTCAAGTAGCCTTGTCCTGGGCCATCTTTCATCTCTACTCCTTTAGGTTGCGGCGGTTCGGGGAGTCCCCATACTTTTTCCATCGCTTCACCTGTGACGGTATTGTGATTCACTTTACCTTCAATACAGATGCTGGACTCGGTGTAAGGGTAGAAATAGTAACCGACTACACGATCGCCATCTTTACGAAACCAGAAACACGGACTTGTTTGCAATCCATCTGAAGAGGTATTTTGGCTGCAAAAGCTGTAATTACCATTTGGCAAAGTTTCAATGGTATAATGGGCAGTCGCGGCATCACCTGTTCCGCGTGCAGATAAGGCGGGTAAGGCACTACCTGCAAGTACTGCCGAGATTACAGAGGTAGCAATGATTTTTTGTCCCGTTTTCATTGAACCGCTCCTAAATAAGCAATTTTTTAAATGCTGTTTGCGAATTATTAAACAACTGCTGCGTTACTTAATTAACTAAGGTAAAAAAAAAGAGCGATCGCCAAATCGCTCAAAAGAAATACTTCCCTATCTACTAAAAATCAGATATTTACGACCAAGCTATTAGACATTTCCTCCACAAGAATCTCAAAGGGCAGTCAGGATGCCTACCCCACAAGCATTTTTGGAGAAGTCTATTGTATTTAACATTTGTGTGATGTCGCTGCTAGCAACTGATTGGCAAATTCGATATTATGACGTACCGATTCAGCCGAGATATGGAGGGCGGTAGTTTCGGAATCCGTAAGGTTGAGTTCCAAAATACTTTCTATGCCCCGGCATCCCAAACGACAGGGAACGCCAATAAAAACATCCTTCAAACCGTATTCGCCTTGCAGATATGCCGCAGCTGGTACTAACCGCGATTGATTGAATAGGATAGATTCCACCATTTCGCAGGTAGAAGAAGCTGGCGCAAAATAAGCACCGCCAGTACGCATGAGTTCTACAATTTCTCCCCCACCGTTACGAGTTCGCTCTATCAATCTGTCAATAGTTGCGGCATCTAACAGTTCTGTAATCGGAATGCCGCTGACAGTAGAATAGCGGGGTAAGGGCACCATTAACTCGCCGTGACTGCCCAGCACCATCCCTTTGACATCTACTATGGAGACACCTAATTCCATAGCAATAAAAGTTTGAAAGCGGGCTGAGTCCAAAATACCAGCCATACCCATAACGCGGTGGGGAGGCAAACCGCTCGCCTGCCAAGTTAGATAGGTCATGACATCGAGCGGGTTGGTGATAACGATAAAGATAGCATCTGGGGAATAAGCGATCGCCTGCTTAGTCGCTTCCAGCACGATTTTGGCATTCGTCTTCATCAACTCGTCGCGACTCATACCCGGCTGGCGGGGTTTCCCGGCACTAATCACCACGATATCGGAATTTGCGGTATCGGCGTAATCATTTGTACCGATAATCTGACAGTCGTGGTGTTCTAATCCTCGTGCTTGCGTTAAATCCAGTGCAATTGCTTGCGGCATCCCCTCGACTACATCCAGCAACACTACATCGGCAATATTTCTTTCCGCAATGCGCTGAGCGAGGGTACTACCTACTTTACCCGCACCGACGATCGCAACGCGAGTCGGATTGCACAATGGCGGGATGTATGAGGTGTAGTTCATTTTAGTGCTTCTAGCTGATCGACGCGCAGCCAGATATTCGGGGTTGGCACTTTGCCAAACTTCACCAGCGCATAATCCCCTCGCAAGTCCACAACTTCGCCTTTGCTATCAAACAAATAAGGCGGGAAACGGGTATCGCTAGCCTTAGCTTCTAGGCTGTTTTCCAATTTTTCCCGAACTGCGTGTACCAAATCCCCTTTTTTTATGGCCATAGCTTGCTCCTTTGGAATTTTTTAATGTCTTAATTCCAAGTTATCAACTACTGGTAGCCGTTGTCACTAAATTACACGCCCTAACCTATAAGAATTTTAGATTTTGGATTTTAGATTTTGGATTTTCCTTAGTCCAGCACCCGCTATCGATAAGCTTTTTCTTTTGAATGATTGACTTTTGACTTTTGACTTTTCTAGCTTCTTATTTCTGACATTGGGGGCAAAAATGAGACGATCGCCCCGCCAATTTTATGCGTTCCAAGCTAGTTCCGCAGAGGCGACAAGGTTCGCCAGCGCGTTTGTAAACCCAGGCGACACCGCCGTAGTTACCGTTAATGCCCTGTACATTGAGAAAATTGCTAAAAGTCGTTCCGCCAGCTTCGATCGCAGTTTGCAAAACCCGAACGATCGCATCGTGCAAGCGCTCTATCCCATCTCTTTTCAACTCCGAACACAGCGTCGTCGGATGCACTTTACTCAAAAAAAGAACTTCATCGGCATAAATATTGCCCAGTCCCGCGACCAACTCCTGATCCAGCAGCGCGGTTTTGATCGGACGGCGACTGTTTTGCAGTTGTTTGGCGAAGTAGTCGATCGAAAACTCTGCGGAAAACGGGTCTGGCCCTAATTTTTTCAGTCCCGAAATCACATCTTCCGGCAAAGATGTTGGCGGTACCCACCACATCTGACCAAAAGTGCGCTGGTCAACAAACCGCAGCTCGCGAGATTCCGCGAAAAACAATCGTACCCGCGTATGTTTCTGTAACGGTTCATCCCGATGCAGCCACAGCAGCTGACCGGTCATCCGCAGGTGAACTCCCAACCAGCCGGCTGGAATGGTATTTGAAGACTGAGGTAGTGTTGACTTTTCAGTTAAAAAATGCTTCTGCCCCTCTGTTACGAGTTCTGCCAGCAAATACTTGCCGCGTCTGTGCCACTGGAGAATTTTGACCCCGGAGAGAGAGGAGAGAAAATCGGCAACAGAAAAGGGGTGGGCAACTGTGCGGGGTAGCAACACATCCCCACCCTCGATTGGGCAATTTAGGGTCACGCGATCGAGACCCCGTTTTACTGTTTCTACTTCAGGCAGTTCTGGCACAAGTTAACCTATGTGAGTTCCCTAATGGCCAGAGTTTTATGCAGACTTTGTTTTAGCTCCTCCCTTCGGGCCAGAAACCTCTACCAGTTCATCGGGGCTGAAGTTATTGGTGTTAACTCCCGCGTAGTTGACCTTATCGAAGCGAACGATCACTGGGTATTTGATGCCGCTTTGGTCAACAGAAGCAACAGTGCCTACATCCTGGAACCAGTAGGACTCTTTGCGGAGAATTCTGACCGTCGAACCACGTTGAATTGCCATGATTGCTTTCCCTTTGGAGATTATTTCTACCGATTGAGTAGTTGTTTTTCAGAGTACTACCCGACAGCGACGCACTGTTAAGTTTAGTCTTTAAGTTTTGTTGCTAATCTACCCACGTCAGATGGACGAAGTGAGCCGGACGCCCCCAAATATCGCGGGTTGAGGAAATGTCCGCGATCGCCAGATTAAATGGAATGGCAGTCGTGAGGTATTTTTGGGCCAAACCACCCAAGTCGGGTGCTAGTTGGGCCGCTGTCGTCGCCGCAACACCCAAACCGAGAATCTGGACTAGAGGCCCTTTAGGTAGCAGCATATGAATGCCAAAGGCGAGTCCTGCCGTCAGCACCATCCCGACGGACAAGTTTGTACCGCAGCGGGGATGCACCGCTAAATTCCATTCACCGCCGGTAATGCGTTGCAAGGCTGTACGCACGGCACGCTGCAAAGAAGCTGCATTGACATTACCGTAGAGGTAAAAGCCCCGCTCGGTGGACATCCCGCCCAACAGATCGTTATCCCCTCCTCGCTCTCTTTGATTGCCAGATTCGCTCAAAACCCAAACTGTGGCGTGTTCCAAGGCGTGTACCTGTCGCAGCATTAAAAATTCTTTTAATCCTGGGACAAAGGGAAGTTGCTTGAGGAAATCGGCATCTTGTCTGGGGTGAGGTGCTGTCCAATCCAAACCGAAAAAGTCAAAGGGAGATTGAGGAGAAGCAGAAGTCGTCATATCAACAAATCCGCAGTGCGGATACAGCTTAAGGATTTTTATCAACTGTATCGCGATCTCCCTAAGTTGCCGGCCTAATTTTTGTATGCAAAAATCTAGGAAATTATTTGATCTTCCCTGTATGTCGGCAGCGTGCAACAGTTCACTTCATCTATACAAACTTTGCCCCACTGCAAAGCCCAGCGCACCAATGCCACCCGGTTGTCAGTCGCTGTTTTCGTGAGAATATTGCTGATGTGGTTGTCAACGGTGCGTTTGCTAATTTCTAACTTCTCGGCAATTTTCTCATTGGTTAAGCCAGCAGCTACCAGCTCGATAATTTGCAGCTCTCTGTCAGAGAGAGAGGCCGAAGCCCCAGACGCGGTACCAGCCATAATAGATTTCTATACCTGTATATGTACCTATTGTAATTTTACGTGAACTACCACACACCGATCGCGCTTGCGGTACGGTGTGGGCTTCCCAATTCATCGGCAACCGCCTCTACAGTCGTAGACTTACGCCCAAACCGCTTTGGTCTTACATTGCCTCCAAGGGCAGTGACGCTGGTTCCCAACGCCAAAATCCGCAAGCCTTCATTTTTGATATTGATGGCAGCATTCACGTCTCTGTCATGATACACGCTGCAATGAGGACAGAGGAAAGAACGCACCGAAAGATCCATCTTTGGAATCGGTAGCAGTGTTGCATTGCACAAATGCGACGAAGGGAAAAATCGCCCAATTTCAAGGTAAATCTTGCCTGACTGCTCTGCTTTGTACTTCAGCATGGTTTGAAACATTCCCCAACCAGCGTCACCTATAGACTTAGCTAGGTTGTGATTCTTGACCATTTTTTTCACTGCCAGATCTTCTACGACAATGACTTGGTTCTCGTTAACTATCTGCTGCTTCAGCTAAAGGTTTATAGTCTTGCCATAAGGCACTTCAAGGAATGTAACTGTGAGTCAAATCCGTGTTCTCTGTCTGGGTGAAATTTTGTTCGACTGTTTGGCCGATCGAGCGGGACGCGCACTTGACGAGGTTGAATCTTGGACTCCCTATCCGGGGGGCGCTCCGGCCAATGTTGCTTGTGGTTTGGTAAAGTTGGGGACAAAATCTGGATTTATCGGTTGTGTTGGTGAGGATGAACCTGGGAACGCGCTGGTGCAACTGCTACAAAATGTTGGGGTGGATGTAGCTGGAGTCCAACGTCATCCTACCGCGCCAACGCGGCAAGTTTATGTTTTGCGATCGCAAACCGGCGATCGCTCTTTTGCAGGTTTTGGAAATTACAATACTACAGAGTTTGCCGATACTCGCTTACAAGCTGCCGATCTGCCAGTTAAGTTATTGGAAGAGGCAGAGTTTTTGGTTTTGGGGACTCTGGAACTAGCTTATCCCCAAAGTCGGGTAGCGATCTCCCAAGCCCTTCATATTGCAGAGCAGCATTTTGTCAAAATTCTGGTAGATATCAATTGGCGTCCGGTATTTTGGCCTCATCCAGACCTCGCTCCTCACGTTATCCAAGATTTACTCAAGCGCGTTGATTTTCTCAAGCTTTCTGAGGAAGAGGCGGAATGGTTGTTTGGCACTATCGATCCGGGTGCGATCGCTCATAAATTGAATCACTGTGAAGGTGTTTTAGTCACCGCTGGGGAAAAGGGATGTGCTTATTATTTGGCAGAAAACCAAGGCGAATTGCCAGCTTTTTCAGTGGATGTTGTCGATACTACTGGTGCGGGGGATAGTTTTGTGGCTGGGTTTGTGCATCAACTCTGTCAGCATGGGATTAAATCTCTGAGCGATGCGGATACGGCTAAACGCATTGTCACTTATGCTACTGCTGTGGGTGCGTTGACGGCAACGAAACCGGGTGCGATCGCAGCTCAACCCACCGCCGCTGAAGTGGAAGATTTCTTGCGATCGCATCAAAATTTGTCTCTTTAAACACAAAAATATTAACGTACAAAGCAGTAGGGTGGGCATTGCCCACCTTACTTGTACAGGAACGCGATGATTCCAGAAATTACCCAACGGCTTTTAGCTGCCAAAAAAGAAATGAAGCTCAGCTTTGCCGATTTAGAAAAAATTTTAGGTCGAGATGAAGTATGGATCGCCGCCGTAATTTATCGTCAAGCAAGTGCTTCTGAAGAAGAAGCAACTAAATTAGTTGAAGCTTTGGGACTTGGGGCGGCTTATGCTAAAGAACTGACACAATATCCCGTCAAAGGATTGGGGCCAGTTGTTCCTACAGATCCATTAATTTATCGCTTTTACGAAATTATGCAAGTTTATGGAATGCCTCTGAAAGAGGTGATTCACGAGAAGTTTGGCGATGGAATTATGAGTGCGATCGACTTTACTTTAGATGTGGAGAAAGAAGAAGATCCGAAGGGCGATCGCGTAAAAGTGGTTATGAATGGCAAGTTTTTGCCTTACAAAAAATGGTAGTTTCAGAGCTACGAAATTTCGCGTTTTAGCTTGTTCGTCAGAGGATTTTAGATTTTGGATTTTGGATTTTGGATTGATTTCATAAATAATCTAATATCTTAACCAAACTTATCGATTCTCAATCTAAATCTAAAATTGCTCTGTCACTAAAGACGATCGCATTTTGTTTGAACGATCGAAAAAAAGGGTGACAAGCCTTCCATTTCAAGGGTAATCATCAAAAAATTTTTCCCAATTTCCAGAGCCGTCCGCTCATTGCGGAGTCAATCCAAAATCCAAAATCCTCTCATCTAAAATTGTCTGACGAATCCGAGTAAACCGATTAATGCGAACGACAATGTTAGTGCTAACATGATAACGATTGCATTTCCTTGCCGCTTTTGCTAAGGAAATACAGGGCGTAGAAGTACAGTAACTTTTTACACGAAGCTTGTACCAGACAAGTGAGATATTTGTCTGTAACGCCTGTAACTATTGAACTAAATTGAGAAATGTCAGAATCTCTTAATCCTCCCACAACCAAGCCTAGCGTTCCCCATTTCTCCTCTGGGCCTTGTGCCAAACGTCCTGGCTGGTCTGTTTCTGCGCTGCAAAATGCCTGTGTCGGTCGTTCCCACCGTTCTGAAGATGGCAAAGCCAAATTAGCAGAAGTTATCGATCGCTCCAAGAAAATTTTAGGTGTTCCCAGCGATTATCGTCTAGGTATCGTTCCGGCTTCCGATACTGGCGCAGTCGAAATGGCATTGTGGTCGCTACTGGGACAAAGACCCGTCGATATCCTGGCATGGGAAAGTTTCGGTCAGGAATGGGTAAAAGATGTCGTAGATGAGTTGAAAATAGCCGATCTGCGCCTGATGAAAGCACCTTACGGCAGTTTACCCGATTTAAGTCAGGTTGATTTTAGCCACGATGTCGTGTTTTTGTGGAATGGCACTACATCCGGCGTGAGAGTTCCGAATGGAGAATGGATCGCGGACGATCGCCAAGGATTGACTATTTGCGATGCAACCTCGGCTGTTTTCGCGATGGATATCCCCTGGCATAAATTGGATGTCGTCACCTATTCTTGGCAAAAAGTGTTGGGTGGAGAAGCACAACATGGTATAATTGTGCTTTCGCCTCGCGCTGTAGAACGACTCCAAAGCTACGAACCGGCTTGGCCCATACCCAAAATCTTTCGGATGTCCCAAAAAGGGAAGTTAATCGAAGGTATTTTTAAGGGAGATACGATTAATACACCTTCGATGTTGTGCGTGGAAGATGCGATCGATGGTTTAAATTGGGCAGAAAGCGTAGGCGGTTTGCCTGGTTTAATTAGTCGGAGTGAAGGTAATTTAAGTGCGATCGCTAAATGGATCGAAAAAAGCGATTGGGCTGATTTTCTAGCCGAAAAACCGGAAATTCGTTCTTGTACTTCCATTTGCTTGAAAATTATCGATTCTTGGTTCACTAATCTGAGTGGCGAAGACCAAGCCAAATACGCCAAAAAATTGGCGAAACTGCTAGAAAAGCAGAAAGTTGCGTATGATATCGCAGCCTATCGCGCTGCACCCCCAGGATTGCGAATTTGGGGAGGCGCAACGGTAGAAACTGCCGATCTGGAAGCGTTACTTCCTTGGTTAGATTGGGCTTATGCGACTGTGAAAGCAGAAGCTACAGCTGCGAGTTAAAAGGTACGTTGTTGCGCTTGAGCGCTTTAATCCCAGTCGTAATCAAACAACCCTAAAGCGCTAAAGCGTAACAACATACTTAGTTATATTGAGTAGGGTGCGTCAGAGTCATAAAATTAGTGATTATATCCAGAATTTTGCGCTCTGACGCACCCTACAGCCTAAAAAAATATTCAAAATTAATAACTAGGAACTTGGGTTAATTAGCGATCGCATTTCCCCAAACCGATATTTTTGTGTAGTGAGAGGGCGACTTCCGATCTAATTCAGGAAGTAGGGGAAGATTTGGCAACTATACGGGGTCAAGTATTAGAAGCTAAAATAAATGCTAACAGGCTGAAGAGTCGTTTGGAGAATAGATAATGCTACAACCAACCCTGAATGAAAAGCAAATAGCAGATTTGGCAGATAGTCTTGAACTTGCCATAACTCTCGAACAGCAAGCTAAAAATCTGTGTGAATTGGCAGAAGATTTTGCAGAAAAATATGAAAAACGTCTCCATAAAATTAGAGAAGCAGCAAAACAAAAAGCTGGTGAGAATGAATAGTAGTAGTAAGGTGCGATCGCATCCCATCAAAAGCGCGATCGCAGTCGAATAATTAAGTTCATTCAGTATGCCGATTTTCTGTAAAATTAAGACATAGATGACTATTCCCTCAGAAATACAAACTCTCATTGACAGACTATACCAAGAACTAGATCGAATCGAGCGGGACGCAAGTGAAGGTCTAACATTATAAGAAGCCTATTCTTGCGTTTTCCAGACAACGTTACTCTGATTGGATTATTTGCTACCCTTAGTAATGCGTTATTATTCGTAGAAAACTCCAGAAGACGCATCCAGATTACTGTTGATAGTATTTTACCTGAAAATGTGCGATCGCAGGTAATTTAGGAAGCAGGAGAAGATTTAGCAGAGTTGCTGGGAAGGGTGCTAGATACTAAAATGTTGGTTAATACAGTTATGACTCGTTTGGATAATTTAAGATGACACAGCAATCTTTAACCGATAAGCAACAAGCAGAACTAGAAGAAATTTTACAAATTGCTAAACTAGCGGAACAAAAAGCTAAAGAAATGAGCGATTTCGCGACAGCAATATCTTTAAAGTATCAAAAACGCTTGCATGAAGCCAACCTGGAAGCAGCAGATAACAATGAAAAAATTACCGGATGAAAAGACACTGCTAGAACTGCTAGAACTTGCTAAAGATGCTGAAAAAAAAGCTAAAGAACTCTGTGATTTGGCGACAGAAATAGATGAAAAATGGCGAGTTTGATTGGAAGAGAGAAAACTTTGGTTCTTTTACGTCCAGACACAAGTGATGTTTAAAAAAAGTAACAGACCCGATCGGTCTTTACTACCCTGAATTAAAAGTGGAACCATTCCTACACGCTGACGTAATGTTAAGCTTGGCATAGTTTATCGTTCCTTTATGTCATGTTAACTCGATTGACCAGATTTAATTTGCTCTAGTTCCAGTTGCAATATCAGCACGGAGCGGCTGATACATTGAGCTAGAAAAGGGGTGAAAATTATCAGGCCAAGGCGCAGTCATATTGCATAACAAACGGAACTGGAGCGGTGTTGGTGCTGGGTTAACACGCTCTACTTGGATATGTACGAGTTCTGGATTTTGGCCGATAAAATTGAAGGCATCATCTACCAAATAGCGAGGGCAATAACCTACAGGGTATAAATCGCCTAGAAAAGTTTCGTTTGTCCGTAACATCAAAGCTTTGCGATCGTAAGGATTTTGAAAATCGTGAACCAACCGCAATAATTCATTCTTCTGAAGTTTGTTAATTCTATCGAGAGATGCTGGTGGTAAATGTCGCAATCCCCGGACAAAAAAGTGGACATGGTACAATCCATTTTCATCCCGTTCTGGACAGGGAAATACCTCAAACTTATCAGTTGCCTTTTGCCCACCACTACGAGCTAGCAATGTAATGGGATCGTCTTCGTACTGAGGTAGATTCAATAATTCCACAAAATTTTTGTAGTTTGGTCTCGATCGCGACAGCACTCGATTGGAAAATAAAGGAAAAAGTTCAACCGATCTGTATAATTTATTCAGGTCTGGTAATGAGTATAGTGGTTCAAATCCACACTTTTCTATGGCTGCAAGAATACCTTTTGTATAAGCAAACTCGTACATTTTCCCATCATAAGTTAATTTTCCGATGGGAAACCAATCTCCAGTATTTGCATCTTGCCAAGCCAAAAAAAGCGTTTTCATAATTACTGTATATTACGCAGATCGAGTAACCTGTTTTGATTTAACTCAAGGACTTTTTGGGCAAATTTAATTGCAGTTTCTGAGATGCGATCGCTTGGAATACGGCGAAACAAGTCTAAGGTATCACTAAGCGACACCTTTGCTAGATACTCCAGCCATACTGAGGCCGCATCAGGATAGCGACCCGCCACTTCACGAAACACCTCGAAAGTCTTGAGTTTTCGTTTATCACCCTCAACTTTAGCATAAAAGTAGGAGGGGCATTTTGTCACATATCCTTCGACAGAGCCGTTGTTAAGCTTCAAAAGGCGTTTTTCATCAGGCAATTCCCGACCCAGACAGGAACCGTGGTCGTATGTTGGCGCGAGATAAGTGGTTTGCACCTTTGCTGATAGTCCTTTGTATTGTATCAATCCCCAGTTTTGATGGTGTCGATCGCTGTTCCCAACCCAAGCATCCAAAAGTAAGTATCCCACAAAAACATCCACCGCAGTTTTAATGCCTTCTGGTGGTGTCCAGTCCATAGGTAACTGGACAGAGGAATCATTAAGAGCATTAAATACTATATCTATTGTGTGTCTGGACAAATCTCTAGCATTTGTCGGATAGTCTGGTACTAACCGAGCAAGAACTTCAATACCAACGATAGAAGTTCCTCCTTCTGGTACAAACGATCGTGAAATAGTGCCGCGTTTACCGTTATATGTTGCCAGATCGTACTCTGCATGAGGTAGCCTAAGAAAAGTACATAACTCTGATGCAATTTTCTCTGCCCAATCTTCTCCTGTATTAAGTCTAGCTTCTTTATAAAGGCAAAGACCTAAATTCTGTTCGTGAAACCAGAACGCTTCTTCTTCTTTTGTTCTTATTGGTTCATCGTATTCAGGCGCGTCTGGTGGAACTGTAATTATCGGAAAAACCGAACCCATTATTTTTTTACATCCAAAACAATCATCTGAAGCAAGAATTTATAGTCAGTTTCAGTTGCATAAAGCTATCCGAAGCATCTCCTAGTTTCCCTTATCGCCGTTTCGCCTTCTCCTTGCTGCTAATTTCTTTGCTACCATGACATTTCTTAAACTTTAACTCGCTACCGCAAGGACAGGGATCGTTAGGACGTGCTTTGGCAAATTTGGCTTCTTCTTCTGCTAAAATAGACATGATTAACTTAACTGGATATTTGCGACGCACCAGCTCTGCCATAATTTGCATTGAACGATCGATATGGTGGAAAAAGGCTTTATATCCCGCACAGAGATAATTTAATCCCGGTTCTCCATCTGGTGTATTAATAAATCGGTTTTTGGGACATTCGCCGTGACAAGCAAAACGCACATCGCAGTTGCGACAATACTTCGGTAGGCTATCTGACTTATCTTTGCCAAACTTTTGTTGCTGCGGGGAAACAACTAAATCCCGCATCGAATCTTGTTGGATATTACCCAGCAAATAATCAGGTTCGACAAAGTGATCGCAAGAATAAAGATCGCCATTATGTTCAAATGCTAAAGCTTTACCGCAGGTAGCATCGAATAAGCAAACTCCCGAAAAACCAAGACCTAACCAATTGCTTAATGCAGCTTCAAAACCCTGTATGTAAACTTTGCCGACATCATTACGAACCCATTCGTCATAAATAGCAATTAGAAATTGACCGTATTGTTCGGCTTTGACAGATCGATCGGATACAGTATTTCCTTTTTGGTAGAGGGTAAGACCATCTTCGTTTATCCGCTCTACTATGGGTATAAATTGCATCCAGTTTGCGCCGACTTCATCTCGCAAAAAGCGGTAAACTTCGAGAGGATAATCGCCATTAACTCTGTTGACGGTGGTTAGTACGTTAAATTCAACACCATGCTTTTGCAATAGTCGCAAACCTCGCATTACCTTATCGAAGGTTGGTTTACCTCCCTTGTCTACTCGGTTGGCATCGTGGAGTTCGCGAGGGCCATCAATACTAACTCCCAGCAAAAAATTATTTTCTTTAAAAAATTCGCACCATTCATCGTTTAGTAATGTGGCGTTTGTTTGCATGGAATTTTCAAAGGTCATGCCGGGTTTTTTGTATTTTTCTTGAAATGCGATCGCTTTCCTAAAAAAATCAATCCCCATCAGGGTTGGTTCTCCCCCTTGCCATGCTACCGATACCTGTGGTGTGCGATGAAATTCGATTAGTTGACGGATATAATTCTCCAGTACTTCATCGCTCATCCTAAATTTACTTTTAGGATATAATAATTCTTTATCTAAAAAGAAACAATAGGAACAATCTAGATTGCAAATTGCGCCTGTAGGTTTAGCTAGGACATGAATACTTGCAGGAGTTTTAGATTGAGTCATAACACTTTAATATTTGAACGATCGGATTTTTAACGCAGAGAACGCAAAGGTAAACGCAGAGTAACGCAGAGGAAGATTTTACTTTTGAATTAGGATAAATTCGATTAACTCAAAACTATCTCTGTGTACCTCTGTGTTTACCTTTGCGTACCTCTGCGTTTAAATAAATTCTCTCGGATCGGTGACATATCCAGTCAGCGCGGAAGCACCTGCTGTATATGGCGAAGCGAGATAAATTTGCGCTTGTTTGTTACCCATACGACCGGGGAAGTTACGATTGGTTGTGGAAACGCAAACTTCCGGTTCGTTCATGCGTCCGAAGGTATCTTTTGGGCCACCCAAACAAGCGGCGCAGGAAGGTGCGGCGGGTTCGATACAACCAGCTTCTAAGAAAATTTCAGATAAAGTTTGTCCTTCGTGTTTGAGGGTAAACAAATCTTCGTAAACTTTCTGAGTTGCAGGCACTATGTAGGTGGGAACTTTCACCTTATGACCTTTGATTATACGGGCGGCGCTCACAAAATCGGAGGTTTTGCCGCCAGTGCAGGAACCGATATAAACGCGATCGATCTTGACATCGCGACATTCTCGTGCTAAGGCGCGGTTGTCTGGGGAGTGGGGTTTGGCGACGACGGGTTCTAGTTTGCTGACATCGTAGCGGTGCTGGCTGTAGAACTTGGCGTCGCTGTCGGTGTAAAATGACTGGAAGGGTTTGTCGGTACGGGCGCGGACATACTCGAAGGTGGTTTCGTCTGGGGCAACTGTACCATTTTTGCCGCCTGCTTCGATCGCCATATTGCACAGCGTCATCCTGTCTTCCATCGACATCGCTGCGACGGTATTGCCACTAAATTCCAATGTGCGATAGTTAGCACCAGAGACGGTAATATCGCCAATTATTTGCAAAATTAGGTCTTTGGCGAGCAAATAATCCGGCATTTCGCCATCGAAGACAAATTGCATGGTAGCTGGTACTTTAATCAGCAGTTTACCTGTTCCCATGATGAAGGCGGCGTCGGTGTTGCCGATCCCTGTGGCAAACTGACCGAAAGCACCCGCGTTGCAGGTGTGGGAGTCTGTGCCGAATAGCACTTCGCCCGGTCGGGTGTGACCTTCTTGCGCGAGGGCGATGTGGCAGACGCCTTTGTAATCTGGGTTGGCTTTGAAGTTGGAGCGATCGGTAATATCGTAGAAATATTTGATACCCTGTTCTTTGGCAAATTCACGCAGGATATCCACGTTGCGGTTGGCGCGTTCGTCGGCGGTGAAGATGTAGTGGTCGGGAATGAGGACAATTTTTTCCTTGTCCCAGACTTTGGCGTCCGCACCGAATTCGCGTTTGAAGACGCCGATCGTTCCGGGGCCACATACATCGTGCGTCATCAGCACGTCTACGTCAACCCAGATATTTTCTCCCGGTTCGACGACAGACCGCTGGGCGGCGCGTGCCAAAATTTTCTCAGTGAGGGTCATCCCCATAGTGTGTTCTCCTGCTTTGATGCTGCTGCGATTGCTATTTTTCGATCGGCTGGCTATAAACTATGCTACCTAGCGTTTCTACTTTACGGCTGCATTTCAACGATATTTAAGAATTATCGCAGTCTTTAATAATATCAGATAAGAGGTGTTGAGTGCGATCGACAGTAGCTGCGGGTGTGGTAAAGTTCGCTTTCTTGCCAAGTAAATAGTAACTTGATTGAATAATCTTATATTTTTTATTAGGGTGCTATTTATGCCGATGCCGAAGAAACCCAGACGGCGATGCTTAAACTGTGAAAGAGAAACGAAAAGAGCGGTGGATAAGTATTGTAATAGTTACTGTAAAAACGAACATCAATATACAGTATATATAGTTTCCTGGCTGAATGGAAAAGTCAGCGGCGGTAAGAAATCGGGTACTGTATCGAATCATGTGAGAAGGTACTTGATTAGGAACTTTGGCGAAAAGTGTTCTTTATGCGGTTGGTGTGAAGTAAATCCATATACAGGTAAAATTCCTCTGGAAGTAGACCACATTGATGGAAATTGGCAAAACAACTCACCGGATAACCTGCGACTTTTGTGTCCCAATTGTCATTCGCTGACACCCACATATAAAGCACGAAATAAGGGGAAAGGCAGAAGTTGGCGTCGGGAGTTGTATGCGATGTCCAAGCAGCAGTCAGTAACGCTGAAGGAGTAAATGCGATCGCCTCAACCGTGCATTTCAGGCAAATCAAGAAAATTTTTAGGGATAGTAGCCACAGTAGCCCAAAGTTTGCTATATTAATTTAGGTCGCTGGTGTAGCTCAGCTGGTAGAGCAACGCACTTGTAATGCGTGGGCCGTGGGTTCAAATCCCTTCACCAGCTTAGGTTTCAGGCAATTTGGTAAGGCGCGACCCCAAGAGTTTTTTTTCTTGGGGTCGATGCTTAAACTCTGCTAAACGAGGCTGGCAGTTGTAAATCCTCGCTTTTATATGTCAGAACTACCTAAATCCCAGAATTTTGACGAAAAATGGCCTCGGTACTACCAAGCTGTGGCGGGTAGAGTTCCGCGCAACACTCTGCTAGCAGCTTTGGAACGGTTCGATAATGAGGAGCCGGATCGAAAAGGACGCTTCGCGGTAGACTTGGGTTGCGGGGAAGGTCGCGATACGGTGGAACTGCTGCGGCGGGGTTGGCGAGTTTTGGCAATTGACGGAAATGCGGAAGCGTTTGAGCGAATGTTGGCGCGTCCGGATTTGCAAAATGTCGAATTATTGGAAACCAAATTAGGTAAATTTCAGGATACTACTTGGCCGGAAACAGATTTAATTAATGGTAGTTTTTGTCTGCCATTTTGTCCGCCCGAATATTTTTCGCAATTGTGGGATAAAATTGTGCAAAGTATTCGTGTTGGCGGTCGTTTCAGCGGTCAATTGTTTGGCGATCGAGATGACTGGGCGAAGATTCCTACCCATTCCCATTTCACGCAAGCACAGGTGGAAAAATTTTTAGAACCTTTTGAGATAGAGGTTTTTAATATCGAAGAAGAAGATGGCAAAACGGCTTTGCAAGAACCAAAGCACTGGCATATTTTTCATATTGTAGCTCGGAAGAAATAAGTTGGCTTGTCGTTCGATCGCATCCTTAATATATCTCATCTCTACTCTTCATCTGCGTACCCTACGGGAAGGCTAATTGCTTCGCAATCGCTTCGCTAACGCCTACATCTGCGTGCATCTGCGGTAAAAAAAATATAAAACCCAGCCCACCCAAAGAAAAATCATAGTAAAATTAAATAAACTCAAGTAATAGATGCTCCCATGACAAAGCTATTACTGATAGAATCACCGGGAAAATCAAAAAAATTAAGTCAAATTCTGGGTGCGGGTTGGATTGTCAAAGCTAGTATGGGTCATATCCGCGAACTAGCACAGGATGGGGAAGATTCGCTAGGATTTGATTTAGAAGACGATCGCATAAATTGTCGCTACGAAATTAGAGGCGATCGCAGTAAGAAAGTCCTCAGCGATTTGCGTCAAGCTGTCAAGCAAGCAACCGATATTTACATTGCCACAGATCCCGATCGAGAAGGCGAAACAATTGGTTGGCATTTAGCGCAAGAACTGCGATTAAAACAGCCGAAAAGAGTTACTTATACCGAGATTACTAAAGCGGCAGTGATGAGTGCGATCGCCAAACCGCGCACCCTCGACCAAAACTTAATCGCCGCCGGAAGAGCGAGAGATTGTCTCGATAAATTAGTCGGATATAAAGGTAGCAAACATTTAGTTTGGCAACTGAAAAACGGTGCGAAATCGATGGGAAGAGTGCAAAGCGCCACTCTTCATTTAATTTGCCAAAGAGAGAAAGAAATAATTGCCTTTGTTCCGGAAGATTACTGGTCAGTTTGGGTAGAATACAAAGAAGGATTCAAAGCGTTTTATCGCGCTAGTTTGAAAGCAGCTAAAGATGAAAATTCCGAACCCGATGATGCTGGTAAAAATGACGCCAAACCAGAATCCGATCGCGTAAAAACACAAGAAGAAGCAGATAGATTAGTAGCCATTGCCAAAGCCAATCCCCATAGTATAATTAAAATTGAAAAGAAAACAGTAAATCAATCACCTCCCGCACCATTTATTACCTCTACCCTCCAACAAGCTGCTGGTGCGAAACTGCATAAAAGTCCAGAGCAAACCATGAAAATTGCCCAGTCACTTTACGAAGCTGGACATATCACTTATATGCGAACCGACTCGGTAGTATTATCCGAGCAATTTTGTGATGCAGTGCAAAAGTATTTACAAGCAAACGACCCGGAAAACGTACCGGATAAAACAACTAGACACCGTTCAAAACAGGGAGCGCAAGAAGCGCACGAAGCAATTCGTCCTACTGATGTTAACCGAATTCCCGCACAATTGCGATCGCAACTAAGTGATGATGAAGCTAACCTTTACGAGTTGATTTGGAATCGCGCCGTTGCATCCCAGTGTCGTCCCGCACAAATAGCAAAAACGCGGATTATTACCCAATCTGCCGATATTTTTTGGGAAGCGCGAGGACAAGTGCTGATTTTTCCCGGTTATACCCGCTATTGGAATAATATCAGCGAAGATGTGCAATTACCAAATGTGGTAGAAGGACAAACAGTTAATTTAAAAGATGCTAAATCCGAGAAGAAGCAAACACAACCGCCGCCGCGTTATACGGAACCGAAATTAGTACAATTAATGGAAAAGAAGGGAATAGGTAGACCTAGCACTTATTCTCCTACAATTAAAACTTTGAAAGAGCGGGAATACGTGCAATTATCGAAAAGTAAGTTACAGCCAACTCCTTTAGGGATGGAATTGGATGATTTTTTAGCCAAAGTTTTACCAGATTTAATTGCAGCCGAATTTACCGCGCAGATGGAATCGCAATTAGATGCAATTGCTGATGGAAAACAGAATTGGGAAAAATGGCTTACCAGTTGGAATCGAGAATATTTCGATCCGGCTTTAAAGCAAGCAATTCAGCAGGTAAAGGGATATACAACTACCGCTAAATCCAATAATTTTGCGCCAGCAAAGACGACTGGGAAGGGACGCAAAAGTAAATCCGATCCTTTAGCGGAAATATTGGGGAATGAGAATGAGGTAGTGAAGCAAAAAAAGGCTCGATCGACTTCAGATATTGCACCAACAAAAGCAACAGGAAAACAACGCAAAACAACTGCTGATGCTTTAGCGGAAATATTGGGTAATGAGAATGAAGTAGTCAAGCAAATGAAGACTCGATCGACTTCCAATATTGCACCAACAAAGGCGACGGGAAGGCGACGCAAAACAACTGCCGATTCTGGGAATGAAAGTAAGAAATCATCTACTGAAAGTACAGAGATTTTATGTCCGAAATGCAATAAACTAATGGTGAAAGTGCCAACAAAATCGGAGAAGGTAAAAGCCGGACATTTCCTCAGTTGCGACAAACGCAAAGATGGATGCGGCGCGGTAATGTTTTTGAACGATAAAACTAAGCAATACGAGTTACCTTATGGGGAACGTGCAGCTAAAACACCTGAGACAAAAGATTTAAGTGAATTTCCCTGTCCTGTTTGCAGTTCGCCTTTGGAAAAGCATAATTATACTGATAAGAAGACAGGGGAAACTAAAACAATGTTGAGGTGTTCTAATGCTGAGAATCGGAAAAATGGTTGTAAGGAAGTAGCGTTTTGGTGGACTTCCCAAAAACATTGGTGGTCGCCGACTTTTGGGGAGATAAAATCGAAGGGTGGTTCTTCTGGTTCTAAGAAGAAAAAATCGTGAGATAATAAGATTAATATTCTATTTCAATAGAGACGTAGAACAATGCAATTAGAAGATTACTTTTAATTTTTAGATCCTGATAAGTGCGATCGCATTTTGATCAAACACAGCCCCAGAAACCCCCAGAGATCCCCGATTTCTTGGAGAAGTCGGGGATCTCGTCAATTGAAGCCAGAAAACATTGTTCGTATCATCACAGGATTCACAGCTGTAACTAAATCTAAAATTTTCGAGGCTTTCTGAAAATCTTCCTTTGCAGATGTTATTTTGTAAGAAAGCATCAGTTAATGTACAGAATTATGTACGTTTATTATAGAACTTGATTTAACTTTTTGCCAAGATACTGGCTGCGATCGAGGGGAATCGGTAAGCATTGGATGCTGTTCCAGAAACCCGGTTTTTCCAAAAAACCGGGTTTCTAACTGCGGGTAGGCATAGAAACCCGGTTTCTTAGAGAAACCGGGTTTCTGAGTTCTTAGAGAAACCCGGTTTCTTAGAGAAACCGGGTTTCTGAGTTTATGCGATAATTAAACCTATCAGTCTCAACCTTACGCGCAATGGCTTGGAACAGAGGGGATACATTAAAAGATGGGAAGTACACCATCCGGCAAACCTTGGGACAAGGGGGTTTTGGCATCACCTATCGCGTCAGAGATGAAAATGGGCGACAATTCGCCCTGAAAACTCTCAACGATAAGGCAATTGCCGAACCGAATTTTGCTAAACTGCATGAAGATTTTATGAATGAGGCGCTACGGTTGGCGCAATTCAAAAATCATCCTCATATCGTTAAAGTTTATAAGTTACTGCAAGAAAATCTGACCGTAAATAATTCCGGGAATCGAATATTTTCCTGGGGTTCAAAACCTGAGTCCATTTCCCTCAACTGTATTTTGATGGAATATATCGAGGGAACAAATTTAGAAAAATTGGTGGAAAGGCGAGGTGCAATACCTGAAGCAGAAGCTTTGCGCTATATTCAGCAAATTGGTAATGCTTTGACGGCGATACATGGCGAAGGTTTGCTGCATCGAGATGTCAAACCGAGTAATATCATTTTACGCGCTAGTAATTCGGAAGCAGTGTTAATTGATTTTGGCATTGCGCGAGATTTCACTGCAACTCATTCAACTCATACCATCGGTGGTACTATCTGTTATGGAGCGCCAGAACAATTCGATCCTACATTAGCAGAACCAAAAGATTATACGGATGTTTATGCTTTAGCGGCAACGCTTTATCATTTGGTGACGGGTACGTTGCCAACTTCTGCTGTATTTAGGGCAATTAATGCGCCTTTAAAACCAATAAAGCAGATTGTACCGAGTTTGAGCGATGAATTGCATGATGCTATTGTTTGGGGAATGGAATTGTTACCAGAAAATCGTCCTCAAACGGTGCAAAGTTGGTTGAAGTTATTGAGTGAAATTGAGGCGGATGATTTAAGTTCGGATAAAGGGGTAGATTATCGGAAATTGCGGGATTTATTGAAAGCGGGAAACTGGAAAGAGGCGGATGAGGAAACGGGGAGGGTGATGTTGAAGGTGGCGGGAAGGGAAAAGGAAGGTAGGCTGGATTTTCCTGATATCGAAAAATTTCCTTGCACTGATTTGCGTACTATTGACCGACTTTGGGTAAAATACAGTAATGGGCGCTTTGGCTTTTCGGTGCAGAAGCGCATCTGGGAAAGCGTCGGGGGAAAACCCGGTAAGTACGATTACGAAACTTACAAGAAGTTTGGCGAGAAAGTGGGATGGTATGTGAAAGAGAAAGGTTGGAAATATATAAGTGACATCACCTTTTCCCTAAATGCCCCACAGGGGCATCTCCCGGAGGTGGGCATCTCCCGATTCGGGAGGGTTGAGGCGGGGGGGGGGGT